>JACQUI010000312.1 GCA_016210395.1 Chloroflexota bacterium
CAGCACCTCCCACGCGGCGATCA
Organism: Chloroflexota bacterium; assembly: GCA_016210395.1. Classification (GTDB taxonomy): domain Bacteria; phylum Chloroflexota; class Dehalococcoidia; order Lucifugimonadales; family JACPCL1; genus JACPCL1. The sequence continues at coordinate 24 of JACQUI010000312.1, forward strand.
CGTCAAACAGGCGGACGCCGTTTGTGTCGTAGGCAATAACGTTGAACTGCACCGCTTGCCGGGGAGAAACGGAGACCTCTTGCGGGACTATGTTGACCCTATCCAGGGCGCCAAGCACTATGACCGTGGCGCTGACTTTCTGGACAACTCGCGCTTCGCCTTCACCCGCCGTCACTGTGACGTTCACGCCATCGAGATAGGCGCCGGGCCTGTCCAGCGCCGTCACAACCCCGTCTTGCGTGACCTGCAGCTCGGGCGCTTCAGCCGTCCAGACGGTCTGGGCCGGCGTCAGGCCTTCGCCCAGGTTGCTTACCGTGCTGACCGTCAACTTGCGCGACTCCCCAGGCCGCAGCCGGACAACCTGGGGCGACAGGAGAATGCTTTGCAGCCGCTCCGCGTCGGCGACTGGAGAAAGGACAGTGACGGTCGCGGTAGCGCGAAGCGGCCTGGCCGAGGCGCCGCCCTGGGGTGTCACCGTCACTTCGACGGCAGCCGGATACGTGCCCGGCAAGGTCCCGGCCCGGAACCTGCCCCTGCCGTCCAGGTCCCCGGCTCGCGGCTCCCGCAGCACCCACTCCGTCTGAACATCCCTCACCAGGTTCCCCTGGGAGTCCAGCGTCAGCGCCCGGAAGTCAATAACATCGCCGGGGCGCACCGTGAGACTCTGGGGGAACAGGTTGACCTTGGAGGGCGGCTGCGGGTTGCCCAGGGCCTGGATGGTCACGGATACCACAGCCGAAGCCGTCTGGGAAGGATCGCTCCGCTTCTGCGCCACCACGCGCAGGGCCGCCGGGTACTCGCCTTCAACACTGCCGCCGGTGAACTTGCCATCCTGCCCAATCTCGCCCGCGGCCGGGTCAAGCGCCTCCCACGTGTAGACCACGTTCGGGACAGGCACGCCCGAACGGTCCACCGCCAGCGGCGTGAAGAGCATCTGCCCACGCGGTTCCAGTTGCACAACGCCAGGCAACACCTGAACACGGCTGATGTCGTTCTCAGAAAGGGTCCTGATGACCGACACCGACGCCAGGTCCTGCACGGTCACCGTGCGGCCGTTCAGCGATTGCGTCACCGATACCTGGATGGCTTTGTCAAAAACGCCCCGCTGCGTTCCCGCCCGGAACACCCCTGTGGGGCTGATAAACCCCACTTGCAGGTCGGTGGTCTGCCACCGCACGGCCAGCTCATCCCCAGGTATGGGACGGTTTGCCTCGTCGTAGGCCAGCACGGAGAACAAAAGCGTATCCCCTGATGCAATCACCGGATGACGGGGAACGATGTCCAATCTGGTCAAGCGGGCCTGCGTCTTCTCTTCGATTGTCACAGACGCGAACGCCATGACGAACTCGGTCCCGGCAGGAATGGTGGATGCGCCTTGCGTCCTGGTAGGAGTAGGGCCGGGGGTTAGCTGCGTACCCTTCCCATCGCACCCCAGTCCGGCGAAGACCAGCAACGAGACGATGACCGCAGCGGGGATTGGAAAACGACGAATGCTATTGAGCAGCATGTTCACCACTGCTGACGCGTTCGAAAACGGCTATCTGGCCCCAGTCGGCCACCTCGCTGAAGAGCTCCGGGCGCTGTTCCAGGGCCTCGCGGAACTTCTTGGGGGACTCGCCCCCGTAGTAGTCCTGGACAGCAATGTATCTGCCATCCAGGTCTCCAAGGAGAGTGTGGGCCCTGGGCACGTCAACTTGGCCCGTCCACATCATCATGCGGAGGGCTCTCACCTGTTCCCAGTTCCTGGCCCCTTCGTCATGCCACCCGTCAACCACGGGCGCGCGCTGATAGTACGGCAGAAAGAAGTCGTCCCAGTTCCAGAAACCCACCCCTAACACCTTCCCTTCGCGCCCCTCCTCACCAAACCACCGCACCATCTCAACCGCTTCCGGCGACATGCGGTATGGCCGGAACATCCTGGAAGAGGCAATGGCGGTATCCCAGGCTACCTGGGCCAACAGCAGGGCCACAGCCACGCCGGCGCCCACGGCAGCAACACGTTTCGCCCACCTCGCTTCGCCCACAAGCTGCTTCAGAGCAGTCCCGATTGTAGCCACAAAAGGCAGGCCGGCAAGAGCAATCGCCGGCGTCATGTAGAGTTGGAAACGAGCAACGTCCAGCCCCGTCAGCGGGCCAATCCGGACCAAAGGGTTCGCCTGTTCTCCCACGCTGAACAGCGCCAGCAGCAGGAGCAACACGGCATAGGGTGCAGCGCGGGTTCGGGCAACAAACAGATGGAGTATACCACCTATCCCCAAGGCCGTCAGGCCGGCCCCCAGGTAGTTGGGATAAGCGTACAGTCCGATCAGGTCGCGCTCCACCAGCGCCCGGACATACCAGGCAGGTGGGAAGGACCACAGCCCAGGCACCTCCCGCTGGAAATCAGCGGCCAGCAGGTTGACCAGCCACGGCGCAATCCACCAGAGCGTGCTTCCCGCTGCGGCAGCCACGAAAAAGGCCGCAAGGCGAAGGAGCGCGGTGCGGTCCCCGGCTTGCCCGAAGTAGCGGAACAGGAACCACCCCGGCAAGCCCATCGCCATGGCGACCGCGGTCATATGGTGTGTCAGGAAAGACGCGCCCAGGGCAAGCCCGGCGGCGATGGCCGTGCCCCTGCTTGCCCGGTCTGCGGCGCGCTCCAGCAGGCCATAAGAGAGAAGCGCCAGGGCAAGGGAGGCAAAGGAGGCAAACCACCCCCACAGGCCAACCGCCACCAGCAAGGGATACGAGGTCAGCGTCAGCGCGCCGGCCAGCGCCGCCCACGGACGGGAGTAGCCCATCTGCCTGGCCAGGAAGTAGGTGGCATAGCCGACCCCGATGAACGCGGCGAACAACGCAACCTTGTAGACAAAGACCAGGCCCACCCCAGGCAGCGCAGCCAGCGCGCCCACAACGCCGTAGCCCAGGGGAGGATAGGTGGTGAAGAGCGGAAAGCCGCCGTACCAGTAGGGGTCGCTCCAGCCGCCGTTGCCGTGCAGCGTCTCTTCAGTGAACCACGCAAAGTGCAGGAATGTCGGTGTGTCGACGCCAGGAGGGTAGCCTGCTCCCAGGAGATGCCTTCCAACGGCTAGGCCGACCAGGATGTAGAGGAGGCCGACGGCGAGGTCTTTGCGATAGCCCGGCATGGAGGAGAGGACACGCCATACGGAGAGGAGGCGCTCTCGCACGCCGGCGCGCTGGGACGCAGGGGAAGAAGCGATGTTCGCGCCCTGGGCCATGCTACCCGCGCCCAAACCAGAGGAAACGCTTGCCCCTAGAACGCCTCGGGGGATCGGGGAGGACGACCTGTTTGCCTCCCAGAATCGCCTGTGGGTTGGCGATGCCCAGCAGCTGCGCAGTCTCTGCCCCCGCAAGCTCCGCCAGCGCCTGCCGCGCCTCGCTCATGAGCGGAGGGCGGCGGCGCGCCTCCGGAGAGTGGCCGTCCGAGGCGATGCAGTGCACCAGGCCACGCCGCACCAACTCCTCGGCGCTCTCCAGCGCTGTGCCCCCGAACTCCCCCAGCAAACTGCCCGCGGTGACCTGCGCCAGCACTCCCGCCTCTACCAGGCGCGCGAGGCGCTCCGGCTCCTTCTGGATGGTGGCCTGGCGCTCCGGGTGGGCAAGGACGGGCGTGTACCCAGCGATCTGAAGCTGGAAAAAGGCATCCTCCGCAAAGGGCGGCCACTGGAAGAAGTCAAGCTCCACAAGGATGTAGTGGGAGCCGTTCAGCGTGACCGCCCGCCCCTCCTTCGCTTCCTTCAGAAGCTCTACCGTCAGCACGTGCTCCACGCCCGTCACCAGGTCAAGCCCAATACCGTTCGCTTGCAACTCATGGCGGAAGGCTTGCACCCGCTCCTCCAGGAACGGGCACCCGCCCCTGGCGGCCACCTGCTCGGCGTGGGGCGTGGCGACGATTGCCTTCGTGCCGTCGGCGGCGGCGATGCGCGCCATCTCCAGCGCGGCCTCCAGGGTCTTGGGGCCGTCGTCCAGGTCGGGCAGGATATGGCAGTGCACGTCATACATGGCGGTCAACGCTCCCCATTGTAGCGGATTCTGCGAACTTGCGATGGCAAGCCCGCAAGCCACAGTAGCCCAGCCGGGCATTCCCGCACGGCGTGACGTACAATACAACCCGCGCACGTCTCCTGCCACGGGTCACCACGTCCGAGAGGAGTGAACAAATGAGGATCGGCCTATTACCAGCCAGGAAAGCTCCTCTTGTCCCTGGGTCTGGCATAGTACTGCTTACGATGGCCTTTGTGTTTGGAGCATGCGGCGGCGAAAGTCCAGTGCTTGAATCTGGCCAGGTTGACACCATGGGCGCCAAGATCGCCCTTGAAGCCTGCCCTCACGAGTACGGGTTTTTCGATGGATTCGATAGTACGCCTTGCGACATCTACGTCGTGGATCCTGAAACCGGCACGGTATCTCATCTAACCACAGGCTCCAATCCGGTGTGGTCACCTGATGGTCAACGTATGCTCTTCACGCACCGAACGGACGCCAGGCGCGATCAAGGGGTTTACATTGTTAATGCCGATGGCTCCAACGTGTCCAAAGTTGCCACAGGCCTCAGCCCAGCCTGGACGCCCGATGGCGCCAACATTTCATACACGTCTGGTCCCTGCGGCGAACAATGCATTTATCTGGCCCAGCCCGATGGGTCCGGGGCCTCGACCATCGCCTCCGGCGTCTTCTCCAGCTACCCGTACTCATGGTCCCCCAGGGGTAGCCATGTCACATACATCGCTATCAATTCCACTCCCGCGAGCGTGGGTCTGTATGTCGTTGCCGTCACGCCAGGGTCAGCGGCATCCAAGCCTCTCTCTGCTCCAGATACGGCGCCAGGAGTGGCGAGTTGGTTTCCAGACGGAAAGCGAGTGGTGTTCTTGGGGCGCGTCCACAAAAGTCATGACATTTATGCCGCCGGTATCGAAGACGCCCATCAGACCCGCCTAACCACCATTGGAGACATTGAAGGCCCTGTGAAAGTATCGCCGGACGGTCTCCGCATTGCGTTCCTGCGAAGCGAGGCTGAGGAGTGGGGCTTGCACACCGTGAGCGCCAAGGGGTCCGACCTCAATTTCCTCACCAAGGGTATGACGGGGCACGTATGGACCTATGCCTGGTCTCCAGACGGAAAGCGCCTTGTTGTACTCACGCGGGAGCAGGACAACTACGGCCTATGGCTTGTCAATGCCGATGGATCTAGCCTCGCCCGCCTTGCGGAGCTTCGGGCAACGCCGGACAAACCAATCGCCACCGTCCGCGCCCTCTCCTGGGGCTGGTCTCAGTCTCCTATGTACCCCAATTGACGGTGGAATATGGTCATACTAGCGATTATGGTTTTCCCACTCACCTGCAGTATCATGCGGACCAACTGTACAACACACCTCACAGCGTGTATCGCGCCGTAACGGTCTCCCTTGATCCTCTCCGATGACAGGAGAGGAAACAGCACACAAGCATAAGGAACGTTCTCATGCGCAGCTACCTCTCCCACTTGGAATGCACCGCCTGCGGCAAGACGTATTCCGCAGATGAACCCCATCGCGTCTGTCCCGCTTGCGGCAAGGTGCTCTACGCCCGCTACGACCTTCCGCACCTGCGGCGGGACTTCAGCCGCGGCGCCATCGCCTCACGCCCCGCCACCATGTGGCGCTACTATGAGGCCATGCCCGTCCGCAACGAAGAAGACGTGGTGAGCCTCGGCGAGGGCATGACGCCCCTGCTCCATGCCAGGAACCTGGGCCGGCAACTCGGCTGCCCGCGCCTCTACATCAAAGACGAAAGCGGCAACCCCACCGGCTCCTTCAAGGCCCGCGGCATGTCCGCCGCCGTCTCCAGGGCCAAGGAGCTGGGCCTGCGCAAGCTCACCGTCCCCTCCGCGGGCAACGCCGCCGGGGCCATGGCCGCCTACTGCGCCCAGGGCGGCATGGAGGCCCACGTCTTCATGCCCAAGGACGCGCCCAAAGCCAATCAGCAGGAGTGCGTGGACGCCGGCGCGCGTCTGACTCTGGTGGACGGACTCATCGGCGACGCCGGCCGCATCTCCCGGGAGCGCGCCGCCCGCGAGGGCCTCTTCGACCTTTCCACCCTCCAGGAGCCGTACCGCGCCGAGGGTAAGAAGACCATGGGCTACGAGCTAGCCGAGCAGCTTGGCTGGCGCACACCGGACGTCATCATCTACCCCACCGGCGGCGGCACGGGCATCGTCGGCATCTGGAAGGCGTACGAAGAGATGCTGGCCCTGGGCTGGATCAGCGAGGTCACGACGAAGATGGTGTCGGTCCAGTCCGAAGGCTGCGCGCCCATCGTGCGCGCGTTCCAGGCGGGGGCCGACCATGCGGAGCCGTGGCAGAACGCCCGCACCCTTGCGGCAGGCATCCGCGTGCCGTCCGCCATCGGCGACTACCTGATGCTCCGCGCCATCCGCGACAGCGGCGGCACGGCCACGACGGTCTCCGACGCCGAGATCCTGGCGGACGTCAAGGCGATGGCCTCCGCCGAGGGCGTCTACCCCTGCCCGGAGGGGGCCGCCACCCTGGCCGGCCTGCGCAAGCTGCTGAAAGCGGGAACGCTTGACCCGGAGGCCACGATTGTGCTGATGAACACGGGCACGGCGTACAAGTATCTGGATGTGCTGGGATGAGGATGATGGAAGTTGCCTCATGCAAAGCGAGATCTATTGTCACCAAATCGAACACCTACCGGACAACCTGGAGGCGCCAACTACCACGACTTTTCACAATCGACGGGAAACACTCTCGGTCCCCTTCGGCTCAGAAAGAACCGAGGCTTCTTCTATCCGCCGCCTAACGATAACTGAAGGTCAATCAGGCGTTCATTACCAGGCTCAAGGCGAAGACCTTCTCGGACTTGGGTCGCGGCTTCTGGCTTCCTCCCCAGTCTAGCAAGATTTACAGCCAACGCATGATGATTGACGACATTGTGATGCCGCTCTCTGTATCCAATAGGATCCCTGTAGAACCCCTTACGAAATTCCTGTTCTGCCCGCGCGACCAAACTCTGCGGGTCACCTTGGTGCGACCTCAATGCAGCCAAGCGAGCAAGGGAGAGGCCAAGACCGTGGTAGTCCTGGGGGTCACTGCCCTCCAGTGTCACTGCAGTTGAAAAGCAGGCAACTGCGTTCTCCCAGTTCCCCAGGCGCTGTTCCATTCGGCCCCAGCTTCGCCAACACGAAAGATGCTTTTGGTCAAGGCTAGAGGCCTTCCGAAAGTTCTCACGCGCGGCACTAAAGTGGCCCTCGTCCCTTTCCAATATTCCCCAGGTATAGTACAAGAACGCCGTTTCCATGTAGGACTTGGCTGTGTCCAGCCTTGTCACCGCATCTTGGTAGTGGCCGCCTTGATACGCTCTAAACGCTGCATCGACTAGCATGTTGGAAAGGCGTTGTTTCTCTGGGATTCCGTCCGATGGTCCCGCTATTGCCGCTATCTGGGAAAGGGCCTCGTTGTATCGCCCCACCTCAACCAGATAGATGTTGAAGTTGTCTCTCAGTACAGTCTCATAACTGGGGTCTTCTTCTGTCCTTTTCCGAACGAAGTCTGCTGTCAACGGCAATAGCGCGTAGCGACTTGTCTGTCCACGAGAATCCGTAAAGGGATTCGCAAACGCGTACTGCGTCAGGCAAGCTAAACCCTCTCTTATCCGCAGGTCAGGAAGCTTGGTTATCTGCCTCAGTTCTTCCAGTGAAGGAGGTTCACTGAACATGGCCACGGCCATGGCAAGGTGACGCGATTCCTCATTCAAGCTGCCCCAGGATTCAGCAAAACAGAACTCCAGGATGTCTTGTTGAGCAAGGCCCGATTCAAGACGGTCAAGATAGGTATCCAAGGAGTTTCCGGCTGAGACCTTGTGTGCTGCCAGCTTGAGCGCAAGTGGAATGCCACCTACCCTCTCGATTAGGCGATTCAACGAACCAGGTGGTGCGGAAAGGAGTTCGTGAGAATCCAGGTCTTTGGCCATTTCGGCTAGCAATGATAGACAGTCTACAAGAGGTAGAGCAGTCAATCGATGATTCCTTTGACTTTCTTCAAAACGAACTCTGGTAGTGACGAGTGCTTTGCTGGGTGACGGCAAATCAGATAGAAGACGATATACAGCTGGGTCAGCAACAGTCTCAAGATTGTCTAGCACAAGAAGGCACGGGGCAAGACTAAGGACCTCTCTAACAAGTGCAATGCGTTCCTGATAATCAGAGCTGGTCTTTTCATGAAAACCGGTGCACGCGAGTATTACATTTAACAGGTCGTCGAGGTTTGTGAAAGATGGCCTCACCGGAGCGATCCCGCTCGGGGCAAGTTTCGTTAGCTTTGCACTGGCCCAGATGATGTATCCGAAAGGAGTCAAGGAGTTGGGCAGTTGCTCTCTAAGGCGATACGCACACCTTAGTCCGTCTTGCCGACCCCTCCGATCCCGTCTATGGACACTACCCATGCCCGTGGATGCGCAAGGCTAGCCAACACCTGCTCAACATCTTGGCTCCTCCCGTGAAACTGCTGATAGTCCGGCCTGGGCAGATTGTCGTAGCAGATGGGCAAATGCGCTGGCACTTCTTCTACATCAACGACACTATCGGCATCGCCTGCAACTGAGGGGACGGCCTGGTGGGAAGTCGCAGGCCGCAGAATTGACGGAACCTCAAGCCCAATTGC
>JACQUI010000021.1 GCA_016210395.1 Chloroflexota bacterium
ATGGGGGAAGGAGGGGGTCATGGCCAATGCTTACGCCTATGGGCATGAGGTGTTGTTTGAGGACAGGCGAGCAGCGGGGCGGTTTTTGGGTATGGAACTGCAGAGAAGGGGGGTCCACGCAGGAGCCGTTCTGGGTCTCACCCGCGGCGGCGTGCCCGTAGCCTACGAGGTGGCGGCAGTGCTGGGGACACCCTTGGACTTGGTGGTTGTTAAGAAACTCCGCGCACCTGCTAGCGGAGAGCTCGCCATCGGAGCCGTGTGCGCAGATGGCACATCGGTGTTGCACCCTGAAACGATCCGCGAACTCGACGTGACTCAGGAGTACGTGGACAGTGAGTTCCAGGTCCGTCTGGCTGAGGCACAGGCGGCAGAACGATCATATCGAGACCATCACATACCGCTGCACCTTACAGGAATACCCGTGGTGCTCGTAGATGATGGGATAGCAACCGGGGCAACCATGGAAGCCGCCATCCGCAGCGTCCGCAAGCGTGGCCCCAGCAGGGTTGTCGTAGCAGTACCTGTGGGCTCGAACGAGGCTTGCATGGAACTCCGCCATGTCTCCGACGAGGTCATCTGTATGGCGACGCCGAGGAACTTTTGGGCCGTCGGCCAGTTTTACCGTCAGTTCGCTCCGGTACCCGACGATGAAGTGCGGAGCCTCCTGGCGCAAAACAGGGCCACCTACGAGCGATGGGAGGTGCGCCGGCATTAGCGGTGAGGTTCAGGTCGCAAGCCTCCGTAACATGGTGCGTACCATCGCGAGGCGAACCAAGCCATCGCTGGTCTACGGCAGGTATTCGATGTCCCGCTACAGCCGCCGCTGGAAGGTCAGCAAGGCGAAGGTCCACCCCGCGAGCCACCCTTAAAAGGTCACATTGAACCTTCTACCCTAGTGTCCTGAGTTGTTAGTTGGTTGCTAAAGTCCGCTCACAGAATCGGGCGACGCTGGCGAGGATGGCATCTGCGCTCTTGGTCCACCGGAAGGGGTGGGGCGCGGCGTTGGTCGTCTCCACGTAGCCCTCGATGGCCTGCTCCAATGCCCGTGTGCTGCGATGGACCCCGCGGCGGAGTTGCTTCTCGGTCAATGCGGCAAAGAAGCGCTCGACCTGGTTCAGCCAGGAACCGTGGGTCGGGGTGAAATGCAAATGATACCGGGGTCGCTTGGCCAGCCAACGGTGGATCGCCGCGGTCTTATGGGTGGCGTAGTTGTCCAGGACGATGTGCACAGCCAGATCGGCGGGCACGGCGGCGTCGATGCGATCCAGGAACGTCCGGAACTCAACGGAGCGATGGCGCCGTTGACACTGACCAATGACCCGCCCGGTCCGGACATCCAGGGCGGCAAACAGGGAGGTGGTGCCGTGGCGCCGGTAGTCGTGGGTGCGCCGCTCGACCTGCCCTGGGCGCATCGGCACCAAGGGTGCGGTGCGGTCCAGCGCTTGAATCTGGGACTTCTCGTCGACCGACAGAACGAGGGCGCTCTCGGGTGGATCGAGGTAGAGCCCCACGATATCACGCACCTTCTCGATGAAGAGGGGGTCTTGGGACAGCTGAAAGCCTGCGGTCCGATGGGGTTGCAGAGCGAAGGCGCGCCAGATGCGGCTGATGGCGCTCTGGCTGAGGCCGGTGCGTCGCGCCATGGCCCGCGTGCTCCAGTGGGTGGCGTCTTCGGGCGTGGTCGCCAGCGTGAGCGTCACGACCCGCGCCACGTCCGCGTCACTGATCTGGCGCGGCGCGCCCGGCCGCGGCTCGTCGAGCAGGCCATCGAGACGCTGCGCAACGAAACGGGAGCGCCACTTCCCGACCATCTGCTTGCTCACGCCGAACTCCGCGGAACCCATCGTGTTCGTCTTCCCTGCGGCGCAGGCGAGGATGAGGCGGGCCCGAAGTGCCAATGCCTGCGCGGTCGTCGTCCGGCGGGTCCACCGCTCCAGGGCTTCCCTCTCGTCCACACTCACCACCAGAGGAGGAATGCGACGCCCAATGGCCATGCGCACCTCCCAGCAACCCGTTGCCAAGAGGATACGCCGTATCTAGCGCTGTTGCATCTAATCTCTAACTCAGGTCACTAGCCGGGTGCGGAAAAACGCGGCGTGATGGATGCGCCAAAGAAGCGTAGCTGCGGTATCCTGAGAGCACTCCACAGCGGGAGGGCAGGATGCGTGGCGACCAGGTGACGCAAGGCTTCATG
>JACQUI010000306.1 GCA_016210395.1 Chloroflexota bacterium
GAACAATTGATATCCTGGTGACCCCTGCGGGCATCCTGCGAGACCGCATGGTCTTCAACATGGCGGAGGAGGAGTGGGACATCGTTCAGGCGGTCCACCTGAAGGGGCACTTCGCCTGCACCAAGCCCGCCGCCATCCTCTTGCGCCAACAGCGCTGGGGACGCATCGTCAACTTCACCTCCTCGTCCGGCATGTACGGCAACCCCGGTCAGGCGAATTACGGCGCCGCCAAGTCGGGCATCATGGGCCTCACCCGCACCGTGGCCCGCGATCTGGGCCGCTACGCGGTGACCTGCAACGCCATCTGCCCCGCCGCCGCCACCAGACTCACTGCCACTATCCCGGAAGCGACGGCGACGCGGCGGGCGCAGGCGGGCGCTCAGGTCGCTGGTGGCAGGGGGGCCACGCCCGAGGCTGAGCTGGCGCGGCTGCGCGAGCCCCAGGCGGGGTTCAACCACCCGGACGACATCGCCCCCATGGTCGCCTACCTCTGTACCGACCACGCCGCCAGCATCAACGGCAAGTGCTTCTATGTGGCCGGCGGCAGGGTCAGCCTTCTCTCCGACGAGGTGCCCCTGCGGAAAATGTGGAAGACCGCTGGCTTCTGGACGCCGGAGGAGATAGCCCAGATCTTCCCCCAGACCTTCGGCCTGGACCTGGTGAACCCGGCACCGCCCCAGCCAGCCTAAGGGGCGGACAGGGCCAGGGAGCCCTGGTCTGTCACCCACGAGACCCAGCGAGAGGCCCAGGCGCTTGCGCCCGGGCCTCTTTGCAACGGGAGCTAAGCCCCTTGACTATGCGTACGGATGTTCTATACTTGGTTCAAGATAGTTGACCGCCCAGGTATACTCGTGGCATGAGCGCTGAACCTTTCGAGCTGGGTGAACGCAGTGGCTAGCAAGTCGTCCATCGAGTGGACACAGGCTACATGGAACCCTGTCACGGGATGTTCCAAGGTATCCCCGGGCTGCAAGCACTGCTATGCGGAGCGCCTAGCTCGTCGCCTCAAGGCCATGGGCAACCCTCGCTACTCGCGGGGGTTCCAAGTAACGCTCCACCACGACCTGGTTGATCTTCCGCTGAAATGGCGCGATCCGAGGCAAATCTTCGTTAACAGCATGGCGGACCTATTCCATGAAAAGGTGCCACTGGATTTCATTGAGTCCGTCTTCGTAACGATGCAGCTTGCTCACTGGCACACCTTCCAGATATTGACCAAGCGGGCCGAGCGCTTGGCCGAACTTGCCCCTTCCCTCCCGTGGCCGACCAACGTGTGGATGGGTGTGTCCGTGGAGCGTCAGGACTATACCAGGCGCATCGACCATCTTCGAAATGTACCCGCAGCCGTGCGATTTCTCTCTTGCGAGCCCTTGCTAGGCCCACTGCAACTTGACCTGACAGGGATAAACTGGGTGATCGTTGGAGGAGAAAGTGGCCCTGGCGCGCGACCTATGAACTTAGAATGGGCCAGTGGTATTCGAGAGCAGTGCCAAGCAGCTGGAGTGCCGTACTTTCTGAAGCAGCTAGGCGGAGTAATAGATAAGCGCGGACATGATAAAGCGTTGCTGGAGGGCCGCTTGTGGCGGGAGTTACCAAGCCAGACGGCGCTGAATTCTACTGCAGCGGGGGCTGCAGTCTAACTAGGAACGGCGATTTTGTGTGAACACTGCGCTACACAGCTACATGATGACGGGCATCCAATACTAGAGTTGGGAGAATGGAGCCCAAACAAACTGTTTTATCTGGGGCAGTATTCAGACATCTTCACGACTGGGATGAGCCGCCGCTGGCCGCACAGGGCCTACATAGATTTGTTCGCTGGCCCCGGTCTCAATTCGGTGCGAGGTACGGGTGAAATCAAGGACGGCTCGCCCCTCGTTGCACTGAAGCAAAGAACAGCCTTCACACATTATGTTTTCGTTGATTCAGACGCTGGCCACGTAAGTGCGCTTGAAGCTCGCTCCCGCAACTTAGCTCCCAACAGTGATAAGAAGGTGATATACGGAGACTGCAACAGCCCTGTCGTACTGTCTCAGATTCGCACCGCCGTGCCGGACACCGCTCTGTGTCTGACGTTTGTAGACCCATTCGCCTTCGACATCCGCTTCGCGACGTTGCGGGCCTTGGCTGAGGCGCTGAAGACCGACCTCATTGTCGTCGTGCACATCGGAAATATGAAGCGTGCCCTGGACTATCAACCGAAATCACTGGACGACTTCTTTGGAAATGGCGGAGAATGGTATCAGACAGTGCAGAAAGCAGGTAAACGCGGTGCTACCAGGGCGCTGCTTGACTATTATAAAGATCGGTTGGCTAGTCTTGGATACCTTAGGGACAAGCACCAGAGCGAGACGCTGGTGAAGGGAGTACCCCGCTACTATATGATGTTCGCAACAAGACACCCCCGCGGTCTGGACTTCTGGCGCAAGGCGACCAGACGGACCATGGGTGGACAGGGTAGGCTTCTCTAGAAAGGGACCCTCCATGCCCGCCAAGATCACCTGCGACCTGGTGGACCAGATCAAGGACCGGGTCTACGCTCTGGCCACCGACTACGCTCGCTCCTTGCCCCATACCGCCTACGCCGATATCCGCATCGAGGTGGGGGAGGGCGTCGCCGCCGCGGCCGAGAACGGCGCCGAGAAGATGAGCGTGGAGGACTACGGCTTCTCCTTCGGTATCCGCGTCCTGGCGGGCGCCGACACCCTGGCCCCCGGCTACTTCGGCCAGGTGCTGGGCACCGCCGACCTGCCCCGGCTGGAGGCCCTGCTGAGGGAGGGCCTGGCCCACGCCCACCAGCGCGCCCTGGCCAATGCCCGCGAGAAGTGGGCCGCCCGCCAGCGCTTCGGGTCGTTGGGAGAGAGCCTGTACTCCACTCGGCTGGCCCCCATCGAGGTGCACCGTGCAGTGGTGCCAGCCCGGTTCGAGGTGGACCCCCGCCAGGTGCCCCTGGCCGAGGTCACCCGCTACGTGACGGATGTCTCTCGCGCCGTCCGCGACTACAAGAGCGACGTCAAGTTCAACTTCGCCTCCGCCATCACCATGCTCACCCGGGAGCTCTTCTGCTCCTCCGAGGGGGCCAACATCGACCAGTCCTATGCCCTGACCCAGGGGCTCACCTTCGTGGTGGCCGCCAATCAGCAGGGCAACATGGAGCTCTACGACTACGTGGGGCACCAGCGCGGCTGGGAGCTTATCACCGAGGGCGTGGACGACGGCTACATCCGCAACCCCGATTTCCATGCATTTTCCCTGGACCTGGCCCGCACCACCTGCGAGCTGGCCTCGGCGCCGCCCCTCAAGTCCAGCGACGAAGAGGTCGTGGTCGTCACCGACCCCCACTACAACACCCTGCTGGTCCACGAGATCGTGGGCCACCCCACGGAGGCGGACCGGGCGCTGAAGATGGAGACCGCCTACGCCGGGCGCACCTGGCTCTTCAAGAGCCTGGATGAAAACATGGTGGGCAAGCGCATAGGCTCCGACCTGGTGAACGCCTTCAGCGACCCCGCTCTGCCCGGCTACGGCCACTACGAGTACGACCACGAAGGCACCGCGGCCCGGCGCGTCGTCCACATCGAGAAGGGCGTCCTCCGCGGTTTCATGAACAGCCGCCAGACCGCCGGCATCCTGGGCGCGGAGCCCAACGGCTCCTACATGGCCACCGACGCCTCCCTGGTGCCCCTCATCCGTATGTCCAACACCTGCTTCGACAACGGCAGCCGCGATCCCCAGGAGATCATCCGCGAGGTGGAGCACGGCTACTACCTGGTAGGCCACCGCATACCCTCCATCGCCGAGAGCCGTGAGAACTTCCGCATCACGGCCCAGAGGGTCTACGAGATACGCAACGGCGAGCTGGGGCAGGTGTACAAGAACGGCGGCATCCAGGCCGACACCCAGGACTTCCTGATGAACGTGGACGCTGTGGGCAACGACTTCCGGCTCTATCCGATACCCAACTGCGGCAAGGGCCAGCCCATGCAGACCAAGAAGCTAGGCAACGGCGGCCCCACAATGCGCAGCCGCGCCAAGCTCAGCGGGATCTAAAGGGGTTTGGCTTGTGGCTGTGGACGCCCATACCTATCATGTAGGAGCTATGGGCACATTCCGGCACCCTATCGAAATAGGCGACCCGCAAGGGCAGCGCTTCGAGCGGGTCGAGGTGCTGGTGGACACGGGCGCCAGTTACTCCGTGGCGCCCGTCTCCCTGCTGCGGCGCTTGGGGGTGACTCCCCACGACCGCGTCACCTTTATCCTGGCCAATGGGAGGCGGGTCGAGCGCGACTTGGGCCGAACCTGGGTACGGATCGACGGCAAGTCGGTGATAACTTTGGTGGTATTCGGTGACGAGGGCACGGACCCGCTCTTGGGCGCCTATACGTTGGAAGGCGTACGGCTGGGGGTGGGCCCTTATAACCAGAGGCTGGTGCCAACCCCGGGCTTGCTGATGCAGACCAAGAAGCTGGGCAACAGTGGCCCCACCATGCGCAGCCGCGCCAAGCTCAGTGGGGTGTAGGGGACATGATCGAACTCAGTGAGCTGAAGCGCTCGGTGGAGCAGGCGCTAGCCTACCTCAAAACCGTGCCCGACGTGCAGGAGGCCGAGGTATTCGTCTCCTCCAACGGCCACCTGCTTACCCGCTTCAACTACAC
>JACQUI010000305.1 GCA_016210395.1 Chloroflexota bacterium
CATCCGCCCCTTCTCCTTCCGGTCCGCCTTCCTGTACCTCCCCCGTAGCGCCTCTGCATACTCGCTCACGCCGCTTCTCCTCATGTTCCCTCCGGGAACATGATTTCTGAAGCAACGTTAACTCCCTCCAGTAACATTTGTTATGAGTCAATACGCCGTATACACTTATTCGCCACACTCCGCTAGACTATCAGGGGGCCGTTTGGCCTCGACTCTTCATGCAGGTCAACGAAGTGATACGCCAGTCTCCAGTCGAAAACGCCTCATCAACGGGGTCCCCCAACGGCGCGGCCATCGCCGTCGCCCTGGACGGCCCTGCGGCAGCGGGCAAGACCGTCGTTGGGCGGCTGCTGGCGCGCAAGCTGGGATGCCGCTTCCTGGACACCGGCGTCATGTACCGGGCCATCACCTGGGCCGCCCTGGAAGCCGGTGTTGACCCCAAGGACGCGGCAGGGCTCCAGCGTCTAGTCCAGGAGACGCCCATTGAGCTGGTGTTCAACCCGGAGGGTGACGCGCGCGTCCTGGTGGGTGGAAAAGACGCCACGCCTCACCTGTGGGATGCCCGCGTCGGCCAGAACGTCTCACTGGTCTCCCAGGCCGCCGGACTGCGGGAGGTGCTGGTTGCCCAGCAGCGGCGTCTTGCCCAGGACGGCGGCATCATCATGGCCGGGCGCGACATCGGCACGGTCGTCCTTCCCCATGCCACGGCCAAGGTGTTCCTGACCGCCTCGCCCCAGGAGCGGGCCCGACGCCGTCACGCCGAGATGGAGGCGCGGGGCGATCCTGCCTCCTACGAAGAGGTGCTGGCCGAGGTCCAGCGCCGCGACAAGATGGACTCCGAGCGCAAGGTGTCGCCCCTGCGGCCCGCGCCGGACGCGCAGGTCGTTGTCACCGACGGCATGAGCATTGAGCAGGTGGCTAGCTTCCTGCTGGCCCTCGTGATGAGGCGTCGCTAATGGCGGTCATGTACGCGGCGGGCAAAGGGCTGGCCCAGGTGTGCTTCCACACCTTCGGAAGGTTCTCTGTGCAGGGGCGGGAGAACGTGCCGCCCAGAGGCCGCCTGCTCATCGTCGCCAACCACCAGTCCAACGCCGATCCGCCCGCCATCGCCGCCGCCATGCCGCGAAAGGTCCACTTTGTCGCCAAGGAGGCGCTCTTCAAGAATCCCATCGCCGCGTGGGCCATGCGCGCCTGGGGCGTGCACCCTCTGCGCCGCAACGGACGGGATGCCGAGGCCCTGCTGTGGATGGTCCATCGCCTGGAGCAGGAGCAAGTGATAGGCATTTTCCCCGAGGGGACGCGCAACCCCAGGGGCATGGGCAAGGCCAGTCGTGGCGTGGCCTACGTCGCCCTCAAGTCCCACGCGACCATCCTACCCATCGGCATCACCGGCACCGAGCGCATCAAAGGTTTCGGTCGCATCCCCTTTCCTTTCTGTCGGCTGCAGGTGAACATCGGGCAGCCCTTCAGTTTGCCTCCCATAGATGGTAAAGTGAGCGACAGCGTGCTGGACTCCCTGACAGACATGATCATGGGCCGCGTGGCAGACATGCTGCCGCCGGAATACCGGGGAGTCTATGGGGATGCGGCAGGGGCAAGAGCGCGCTCCCGCTCTGCCTGACGGGTCCGCCTGGAATCCGTGTTCGTTGGTTGGCTGGCCTGGTTCGGTTGACAGAGTGGGATGTGAGGCTATGGAAGGCTGAGGCATGGGAGGTATGCATGGCTGCTAGCCAAACCCTTGTGACTGCAGACCAGTTGCTGCGGCTATCCGCCCAGGGCAAGCGCTATGAGCTTGTGAAGGGAGAGCTGCGTGAAATGGCGCCTACTGGTGGAAGACACGGGCGAGTTGCTATCAGGTTGGGCGGCAGACTCAACTCTTACGTGGACGAACATAACCTCGGTGAGGTGTTCGCCGCAGAGACTGGATTCCGTCTTAGCAAGGACCCGGATACGGTGCGCGCTCCGGACGTAGCGTTTGTGGCGAGGGGACGCCTGCCCGAAGAGGGGCTGCCTGCGGGGTATCCGGAAATTGCGCCTGACCTCGTGGTAGAGGTGCTTTCGCCCAGCGATGCAGCGGTGGAAGACTGGCTGGAGGCTGGCGTCAAACTGGTGTGGGTGGTGTACCCCGATACCGCTCCCTTGATGATGTGCATGTCCTGCGGGAAGGGGACACCTTGACGGGTGACCCGGTCCTTCAGGGCTTTCGCTGTCCCGTGCGCGACCTGTTTTGAAGTAGGGGTGGGTCTCTATTGAAGTACGGGCAGCCCGGACTCTTGGAGGGGTTGCCCCGGAAGCGGCGGGGGTTGTCCCCGTCTGAAGGAGGTGGCTATGTGTGGCATCGTGGGATACATTGGCGGCAAGCAGGCAGCGCCCATCCTCATTGATGGCCTGGCCCGCCTGGAGTATCGGGGCTACGACAGCGCCGGCATTGCCGTCATCGAGCCGGGCAGCGCCCTCATCGTGCGCAAGGCGCCGGGCAAGCTCAGCGCTCTGGTGGACTCGCTGAAGGGTGCCACGCCTGAAGGCTTCTCCGGCATCGGCCACACGCGCTGGGCCACCCACGGCAGCCCCACCGAGGCCAACGCTCACCCCCATACCGACTGCTCCCAGCAGGTGGTCGTCGTCCACAACGGCATCGTGGAGAACTACCTGGCCCTGAAGGAGGACCTGCAGAAGCAGGGCCACCCCTTCGCCTCAGAGACCGATACCGAGGTCATTCCTCATCTCATCGAGTCGTACATGACGGAGGGCGTGGGCTTCGAGGAGGCGGTCCGCCTGACGGCCCAGCGCATCCAGGGCGCGCAGGCAGTAGTAGCCCTGCATGTCAAAGACAAGGGGCGGCTGGTGGCCTTCCGCCTGGGCAACGCAGGCGGCATCACTGTCGGCTACGGAAACGGCGAGATGTTCCTGGCCAGCGACCTGCCCGCGCTCCTGCCGTACACCTCCCAGGTCGCCTTCCTGGCCCCCGGCGAGATGGTGACCATAGACGCCGCAGACGCCCGTTTCCGGTCTATCAAAGGACCGGCCATCCGCAAGTACCCCCAGGCCGCGCCTTATGACTCCGTCGCCATCGCCAAAGAGGGGTTCCGCCACTTCATGCTCAAGGAGATCATGGAGCAGCCCAGCATGGTCCACCGCGCCATTGGCGGCAAGGTCTCCTTTGAGCCGGCGGACGTCCATCTTCCCGGCTTCCCGTTCACAGACCCCCAGGTGCGGGAGATCAATCGCGTCGTCCTCACGGGCATGGGCACAAGCCTCTACGCCTGCATGGTGGGCCGCACCTACATGGAGCACATTGCCGGCATCCCGGCGGAGGCCGACAACGCCTCGGAGCTGCGCTACCGCGGGCCCATTCTTGACGATCGCACGCTGGTGGTTTCGGTAAGCCAGTCCGGGGAGACCGCCGATACCCTGGCCGCCATGGAGGAGGCCGCCCGTCAAGGCGCAAAGCAGATCACCATCTGCAACGTGGAGGGCAGCCAGTCAACGCGCATGGCCCATGGCACGGTGTTCATCGGCGTGGGGCCGGAGATCGGCGTCGCCAGCACCAAGTGCCTAACCGGCGCGCTCGCTGCGCTCTACCTGCTGGCCGTGCGCCTGGGCAAAGCGCGGGGCTTTCTCAACCAGGGGCGAGTGGAGTCGCTGCTGAACGACCTGGCCTCTGTTCCCAGGCTCATAGGCCAGGCGCTGGAGCAGGAGCACTTGTGCGAGCGGCTGTCCCAGAAGTACGGCGATGCCTTCAACTTCCTCTTCCTGGGCAGAGGCATCAACATGCCGATCGCTATGGAGGGGGCGCTGAAGCTCAAGGAGGTCAGCTACATCCACGCCGAGGGTTATCCCGCAGGTGAGATGAAGCACGGGCCCATCGCCCTCATAGACAAGAGCATGCCCACAGTGGCCCTGGCCCCCAGCGACGCCCTCCACGACAAGATGCGCAGCAACATCGAGGAGGTAAAGGCGCGGGGCGGCAAGGTCATTGCAGTGGTCACACAGGGCCAGCACGACCTGGCGGACATCGCAGACGACCTGATCGAGGTCCCGCTTTCCCCCTACCTCGTCTCCCCCATGGTGCACGTCGCCCCGTTGCAGCTCCTGGCGTACTACTTCGCCATCAAGCGCGGCTGCGACGTTGACCAGCCCCGCAACCTGGCAAAGACCGTCACGGTGGAGTGAGAAGAAGGCGCAAGGTCTCCCAGGACAGCGGGCGCGGCAACCGCGCCCCTACGACCCGTGTGGCGTACCGCATCGTGGGGGCAGGGTCTCCCTAACCCTGTCCCAGGGCACGGCCTCCGAGCCACACAGATAGGGGCACGACATGTCGTGCCCCTAAGTACCAGGGGTCCTACGAAGAGAGCGCAGGGCGCGTAACTCCTACCAGTTCGCAACCTCCCGGTCGGGCTTGATCAGCAGCACTGGCCGCGTCTGGCGCTCCAGGACCGCCGCCGCAATGCTGCCCATGGGCGTGCGGCTGTCGCCGCTGGTGCCGTGCGTGGACATGGCGATAAGGTCTGCGGGGGCCTCGTTGGCGTACCGGATGATGTCCTCAACGGGCGCTCCGCTGGTCACCCGCCAACCCACTTTCACCCCCTGGCCCGAAAGCTGCTGGACGACGCCCTGGAGGTAGTCGCTAATAGCCTCGGTGGCCTTCCGTTGCGAGGGCGTGGGCGTCCGGACGGCCTGGCCGTTGGATGGGAAGACGTGCAGCAGCATGATCTCCATCCCCAGGGTCTCGGCCAGGGTGACAACGACAGGCAACACCGATTCCGCCAGCTTCGAGCCGTCCAGCGGCACTACGATGCGGTGGTACACCGGCTTCCACTTCTGAAAGATCTCAGAAGACTTCTCACGCAATTCCATTCTCATTTCTCCTGCCTGCTGGTTGCCGGATGCAACTGCGGGCCCACCGGCTGTCAGATGATTCACAAGGCCGAGAAAGCTGGACATGGGAAAAGGCTTGGCCAGAAAAGCCGATGCGCCGAACTCCTGGATCTCCCCCGCTTGCCAGCTATCGTCCAGGAGCAGCAACACGGGCTGCAACTGCTTTCTGCTCCACTCCGCCAGGGCCTCATAGGTGGCAAGGCGGGAGTCCGTGTGCCAGCTCAGGTCCACGACCCACAGGAACGTGTCCCACGTCGCCGGCGAGGCAAGAAAACTCAAGGGCCAGACTGGGTTGACCAGGTGGATATCCACCTGACGTCCTTGGGCTGCCAAGTTCTGCGACAGGAGTGTGCTGAAAACCCTATCTTCGCTCAGTACCGTGATGTGCTGCATGTGGTGCAATGACTGATCGCTCTAGTACCAAGCGTAACCGCGTAAAACCCTATCATGCCTGAATTCGCACTGCCCCAACCTGAAAATCCCCTGAATTTTCAGTATGCGATTCAACAAACCCATGAATGCTGAAATGAGCATGCGACGGGCTGCTGCCCCAGCTCTGCGGAAGGCGCGCCTGGAGAGGGTTCTTCGCGAAACACACCCCACCGGCAGCGAACGTCGTCTGGCCACTTCGCCCATGTCCCGACGTGTCGTCCCAATGCCATCGGGACTGGGAGGATGAAAAGCCGTTTTGGCAGTAAAAGAACGCGGGCTGCGGCAGCAGCCCTGTGCGCGATGGCAGGACGGGTGAGTGATCCTTCGCTGCGGCGATGACTGAGGAAGGCGAGCCTGGTCTGACCGACTCGCCCAGGATGACAATGGGTCTTACCGCTCCGTCCGTACCCACAGCGAGCGCCCGTCAGTCACCAGCTCAATGTCGCCGCGCTCCGCCGTGGTCAGCAGTCGGCCTTCACCCACTATCGCCCCAATGCGGCCCGTCGCCTCTGCCGATGGGTGCCCGTACGGGTTGCCCGCGCCCACCGAGACGACCGCCACCAGCGGGCGCACCGCAGCGAGGAACGAGCTGCCGGAGGACGTAGCGCTGCCGTGGTGTCCCACCTTCAGCGCGCTGCTGCGCACGCCTGCGCCGCCATCCACCATGACCGCCTCCCCCTCCTGGGCCAGGTCGCCGGGCAGCAGCAGCGAAAAGTCTCCGTACTGCAGGCGCAGCACCGTGGAGTTGTAGTTGACTGCCTCTTCCCCGCTGCCCAGGAGAGTCGCCGGAGGCCACAGCGTCTTCACCGTCACGCCGTCGCCCATGCGCACCTCCATGCCTGCCCGCGCCTCCAGCAGCGTTGCGCCTTCGGCTCGCGCGGCGGCCCGCCACTGGGCGGCAAGCGATCCCTCCTGGCGGAGCGGGTTGTCCAGCACAGTGGCGACGTTGTACCGCTCCAGCGCCTCCACCAGCCCGGCAAGGTGGTCCTCGTGATAGTGGGAGAGGGCCACAAGCTCCAGCGAGCGGTCCCAGAAGGGCATGCGTTCCCCTAGCTTCTCTCCCAGAAGCGCGGGCGATGGGCCGCCGTCTACCAGGACATGGTGGCCCTCCGGCGTCTGGATGAGGATAGCGTCGCCCTGGCCCACGTCCAGGATTGTCACATGCAAGCGGCCGTCGGGCAGCGTCGCCGCGGCAGTCCACGCGAGGTATCCTGCCAGCGCCAGAGAAAGCACGCCTGCGGTCTGCGACAGCGGGAGACTGCGTACCGTGTCGGGCGCTGCCTGTGTGGCATCCCTTTTTGCAAACCATCCTCCCAGACGTTTCACGCCTCCGCTGAAGAGGAGCAACATCAGCGCCAGAGCCACATAAGATGCCCAGGCCAGGAGCCCCGTGAAGCCGCCCAACTGCACCATGCCGAAGGGGAGCTTCGCCATGCCTTCGACCACCCACAGCATGTAGGAAACGGGGACCCACGCGGCCCAGCCGGTCACCTGGCCCAGCACGGGGGCCGCCAGGCTTGCCGCCCCAGTGGCGAAGGAAGCGGCCATGATGGCCGGAAGCGCCGGCAGGGCCAGCAGCGTGGCGGGCACGCTGAGCAGGGAGACCCGTCCGAAGGTGAAGACCAGCAGTGGCGCTGTGGCCGCGACCGCCGCGATGCTCACCGCCGTCCCTTCGATGGCCCACGCCCGCAGCCGGCCGGGCAAGCGGCCCACGCGCAACGGTCCGCTTGCCAGCCGCTCCAGGGCGGCGGCGATGGGCCGCCACAGCAGGATGATGCCCGCCAGCGACGTGAAGCTGAGCTGGAAAGAGAGGTCGTAGAGGAGCGCCGGACGCTGCGCCGTCATCAGCGCGGCGGCGACGCCTATGGACGGCAGCGCCGCGTACGGCCTGCCCAGCGCCATCGCGCCCAGGTACACCGATGCCATGAGGGCGGCCCGCACCACCGATGGCGACAGCCCGCTGACAAATGCGTAGGCCCATAGGAGCGCCAGGGGAAGCGCCAGGTACAGCCTGCTCCGCCTGCCCAGCAAAAAGACGCTGAACGGTAGCGCAGCGCCAAGCGCCATTGCCATGTTCATGCCGGAGATGGCCAGCAGATGGGTCGTTCCTGTGTCAAGGAACGCCTGCTCCACGTCTTCGGGGATCGCGGCGCGCGCGCCCAGGAGGATTGCCTGCGCCAACGCGGCCTGGGGCTCCGGTAGCGAGCGTGCCAGCCCGCCCGATAGCGCCCGCCGCACACGGTACGCCAGTGCGTAGTGAGGCCAACCCTTGCCCTCGCCCAACAGCGTCACGCCTGGCCTGGACATCAGCGCCTGGACGCCTTGCCGCGCCAGGTGCTCGCGGTAGTCGA
>JACQUI010000321.1 GCA_016210395.1 Chloroflexota bacterium
CGTTCAGGTCGCTGCCGCCGGTCAGGGAGCAGGTGAAGTTCAGGCCTTCCCAGCTACCCTGGTTGAACTGGGCGCGCCAAGTGGTGGGGTCAAGGATCACGGGCTCCGTTTCGATGCCAACCGCCTTCCAATACTCCATGAACAGGGCCGGCTCAGGGGCCATCACTCCCGTAGCTGAGGAGAAGACGAGTTTGACCTTGAGGGAGCCAGGCGCATAGCCTGCCTCCTGCAACAGACGTTTGGCCTCGTCCGGGTTGTAGTGGTACCACGGCGGCGCGTCCTTCTCCGTTCTGGGGAAGAGCCGCCCTCCGTCCCAGTCGGTGGGGACGGCGGAGAACCCGATCCGGCCATTTCCGCCGTACAGGGCTTGGATAGACGCCTTGTAATCAATGGCATAGGCCAGGGCCTTCCGCACCCGTATGTCCTCAAAGGGTTTTTTCGTCATGTTGAAGCGCACATGGTTGCTGCAGCCGCTGTTCTGCTCGTTCACGTAGAACTGGCAACCCAGGGCGCCGCAGTTGTCAATGAGCTGCTTGGCGTCGTTCCAGCCACGGTAGGTGTACTGGTCAATCTGGCCGGTGCGGAAGGCGGCGATCCTCGCCGCAGGGTCGGGAATGGTATACCATTCCACCCGGTCCAGGTAGGGCTTGCCGGACTTGAAGTAGGTAGGGTTTTTCTCGGCAAAGAGGTGGTCGTTGGCCACGTACTCCTTTGCGATGAATGCGCCGGTGCCTATGGGCATGGTGTTGATGGAGCCGTCGTCCACCGCCTCCTTGGGGACAAGGGCGTTCAGCGGCCCGACTATGCTGTAGATGAATGCGCCGTCCACCGATTTCATCTTGAAGACCACTGTGTACCTATCCGGCGCCTCTACCGAGGCAACGTTCTTGTAGATATCCGCAGTCTGGCCGGAGAGCTTGCCGTCGCTGAGGCGTTTGATGTTGTACACCACGTCGTCCGACGTAAACTCGCGGCCGTTGACCGGCGGGATGTTCTGCCACTTCACTCCCTGACGCAGCTTGAAGGTGTAGGTCAGCCCATCGTTGCTGATGGACCAGCTTTCTGCCAGGTCGCCCTTGTAGAAGAGCTTGTGGATGTTGCCCGCGCCTTCAAACGCCTTTTGCAGGTCCATCTCGTAGGTCAGCAGCCTGTTGAAGAAAGGCGGAGAAATGAGGGCGATGGTGGAACCAAAGGGACTGGCCGAGTCCCATGTCCTCGGAGACGTAGGCTGATCGGTCTTCATGATCCCGCCGTGAGTCTTTTCACCTTTGCCGAGGGTAGCGGGGCTCCAGTCTACCTTGCTCCAGTGATACTTGGCCAAGAACGGCATCTCCTTCTGGACATCCTCTGGAATCTGAACAAGGCTGGCAGCCGAGGTGGGCGCCGCCGCGGGGCCAGAGGTTGGCGTGGCTGCGGTCTTGGTAGGCGTCGCCGTCGGTGTGGGGGCCGGCTCCGCTCCGGGAGAACACGCCACCACCAGGAGGGCCGTGGCAGCCGCCAGCAAGCCCACACGCCGGAGAACGGCCTTCGTGTTGAGTCGCATGACTTCCCCCCTTCGGTGGACCACTACCCAAAGACAACGAGGAATCAAGCGCCCCTATCTACTTACTACTTACGTTTACGTGCCCCTCAGCCTCGGGTCAAGGACGTCCCGCAGGGCGTCGCCGAAGAGGTTGAAGGCCAGCACCGCCAGGGTGATGGCAAGGCCGGGGAAGATGCTCAGCCAGGGCGCGCTCTCCATGAACTGGCGGCCTTCTCCGCTGAGCATCATCCCCCAGGACGGCGTCGGCGGCGGCGTGCCCAGGCCAAGGAAGCTCAGGCTGGCCTCGGTCAGGATGGCGAATCCGAAGAGCACCGAGGCCAAGACGATGATGGGAGCAGCGACATTGGGAAGGACGTGGCCGAACATGATGCGGAGCTGGCCGGCGCCAATGGCCCGCGCCGCTTCAATGTAGGTGTTCTCTTTCACAGAGAGGACGGCACTACGGATGACGCGCTGGTTGAACGGGATGATGACGAAACTGATGGCGAACATGACGTTGGTCAAACTGGGCTGCAAGATGGAGACCAGGGCCATGGCCAGAATTATCCCCGGAATCGTCTGCAACGCATCGGAGATGCGCTGGACAATCGTGTCGAACTTGCCGCCGATGTACCCGCTCAGGATGCCCAGAAAGCTGGCAACGGTGAGGCCGATGCCGACCGCAATGATCCCCACCTCCATGGAAATTCGAGAGCCGAAGACGACCCTGCTGAATACGTCCCGCCCGATCTGGTCGGTGCCGAAGAAATGACGCACCGAAGGCCCCTGGAAAGAATCTATAGGATTGATCTGGTAGGCCCCGTACGGCGCGACCACTTCCGCAAACACGGCGGCAATGGCCATCAGGATGAGAAAGAAGCCGGAGATTGCCCCCAGCGGCTTCCGGCGGGAGAAGGTCATGACGGCCTTCCACGCATCGCTCAGTCTCTGGCCCCAGCCAAGTGGGACCAGCACCAGGGGTCCTGCGGCTGACTGTCGGGAGCTCATAGTCTTGTCCATCGCTTCCCTTCCACCTATATGTGAAACGAACCATTATGCGTAGTGGATTCGTGGGTCCAGCCACCCATAGACCAGGTCCACGGCCAGGTTCATGAACACGATAAGGCCTGCAATGACAAGGATATTGGCCTGGATCTGCGGGTAGTCGCGCAGGGTGATGGACTGAAAGGTCAGCCGCCCCACGCCGGGCAAAGAGAAGATTGTTTCAAGGATCACTGCTCCGCCAACGATGATGCTGATCTGGGCCCCCACGATGGTGACGACCGGGATCATGGCGTTTTTGAGGGCGTGTCGGAAGATGACCATCTGCTCGCTCAGGCCCTTCGCCCGCGCGGTGCGGATGTAGTCCTGCCGGATGACCTCCAGCATGGTGGAGCGGGTCATGCGCATGATGACGGCGGACAGCCGGAAACCCAGGATGAGCGCCGGCCACATGAACTGTTGCAGACTCTTCACGGGGTCGTCCCAAATCACTGCATAGCCCAGAGGAGGAAGGTAGTTGAACCAGAGCGACATGACGAGAATGATGATGGTGGCGATCCAGAACTCGGGCACCGCGACGCCCAGAATGGAGATGATGCGGCCCACGTAGTCAACGGCCTTGTCCTGGCGGATGGCGGAGATGATGCCTACGGGGATGCCGACGATCCATGCGATGACCAGTCCCATGACGCCAAGCTGGACTGTAACCGGGAGGGCCTTGAGCAGCTCTTCGGTTGCAGGTCGCTGTGCCCAGATGGACTTTCCGAGGTCGCCCTGGAAGACGCCGCCGAGCCAGGTGACGTACTGCTTGATGAAAGGCTCGTCCAGCCCCAACTGGTGGCGCATCTGGGCAAGCCGCTCGGGAGAGATGGTCTGGCTCTGATCGGAAAGGGTGGCCATGATCACGTCGCCAGGCAGGATGCGCACAAGAGAGAATATCGCCAGGGAGGCGAGCAGGAGCGTGGGTACGGCAAGAATGAGGCGCTTGACTACGTATTTCTGCACAGCCTACCTCCCCAACTGTTAGAAGCGACGGACTCAGCCGTCCGCCGGCCAGGACCTTGTCAACTCGATAACCATATCCTTGCAGGCGCCTGTTTCGCGGGTGTTTCGCGGCTGTTGCGTTCCTGTTACGCACGAGCGATGGGGAAAGGTTCCAGAGCACCAATATACGATGCCGTTACACCAATAACCTGGAAGGAGGATAGCAACGTCGGTGGTACGCTATGTTATATTACTGCGGAGCCTCGTTGTCAAGGAATACGCTGGATACTGCGCCAGCGGATACGCAATACATGGTTCACATAGGCATTGCCAGGACTGATACCGCTATTCGTAGCAGAAATAGAGAGCACGTATCTTAGCAGATCCGCCTTAGGCTGACATAGATATGGAATCACTAAGAATGCCTGTGGCTGCTGTAGTCATATGCACAGACCCTGAAGGGACTGCTACCGCGGCGGCGAAAAGGGGTTCGAGTGCCCTCTTACCCTGCGCCATCGCATTGCACCGGAGCTTGCCATGAGGCGGCGACCTGGCGAAGGACTGAAGCGAGCGAGCATCTG
Source organism: Chloroflexota bacterium (assembly GCA_016210395.1). GTDB lineage: Bacteria > Chloroflexota > Dehalococcoidia > Lucifugimonadales > JACPCL1 > JACPCL1. The sequence goes on from JACQUI010000321.1 coordinate 4,090, forward strand.
GGCGGCTGTAAGCGATGGGCTGTGCTAAAATACGACTTGCTTTAACCGGGGAAGGCTCGCGAGGGCAGGGAGGATGGCATCCCGTGCCTCCTTCCACCGCCGGTATTCTGCCCGAGCGCGAACCCGCATAGGTGTGTGCCATGAATCTAGACGCCATGAGAGGAAATGTTTTCTGGGAAATTGGCCTGGCCGTTGGCATCGTTGCAGCCTCGGTGGCCCTTGCCTTCCTGTTGCTTTGGGTGTTCAAGAGCTTCGTGACGCGCTTGACAGCCAGGACGAAATCCACCCTTGACGACCACATGTTCAAGGCGGTGCAGCCTTCGGTCGTAACCTTTGTCGTCGTGCAGGGCGTCTACGTTGCTCTGACGGCTATGACCGTGCTCAACGACTATCAGGACAAGATAAACCAGGCCTGGTCAGTGGTTGTCACCGGCCTGGTGTTCTGGACGCTCCAGCAGGTTATGTCCGGGCTCATCAGATGGTATGCCAGCGGGATAGCCGCTCGTACAAGCAGTTCGTTTGACGATCGCGCGTTGCCTATTCTGGGACGGATCGTCGGCATCGTTATCCTGGCAATCGGCGGCCTGGCTGTCCTGAAGGAGCTTGGCATCGAGATCAGCCCGCTCCTGGCAGGCCTGGGCATCGGGGGCTTGGCTATTGCGCTGGCCGTTCAGCCCACACTCACGAACTTCCTTTCGGGGACGTACGTCCTGTCTGACGGCTCCATTCGCACGGGGGATTTCATCGAGGTGCAGGGCGGCCCCTCGGGCACCGTAGAAGGCGTTGGCTGGCGGGCCACGAAGCTGGTAACGCCCCAGAACAACCTGGTCATCATCCCCAACTCCAAGCTCGCGGACAGCATCGTGACGAACTTCAACCAGCCGGGGGTGGCCGTCTCCCTATTCGTCAACTGCGGCGTGAGCTACGAGAGCGACCTGGGCAAAGTGGAGCGTGTGGCGCTTGAGGTCATGGAGGAGATGAGGCAGCGCGTATCCCAGGTGGACCCGAGCTATCAGCCCATCGTGCTCTTCCGTGACTTCGGGGACTCCAACATCACCTTCATGTGTGTGATGCGAGCGGTTAACCGGGGGGGAAGCTTTGCGGTACAGCACGAGCTTGTGAAGGCGTTGCACCGCCGCTTCACCCAGGAAGGGATCGAGATCAACTACCCGGTGCGCAAGCTGGTGATGGCGGACGGGCGCAAAGAGGCGCCTGCGGATGTAGCGGGCCTGGTGGGGCGCACGGTCCAGACGCCGCATTCCCACATGCAAGACGCTCCCGACGACGGGGGGTAGGGACCTGCCGACCTCACCCCGGGCCCCTCCCCTAAAAGGGGGAGGGGAGGAGCGTTGTCGCAAAAGGCGTGGGTTTCTTGTAGGGGCGCGATGTATCGCGCCCCTACGTTCGTGTTGGCAAGGCCACCTTGCCTCTCAGCAGGCGCAGCAGGTTGTCCGTGGTGGCGCGGGCCACGGTTTCCACGGAGACTCCTTTCAGCTCGGCCACCTTCTCTGCCACCAGGCGCACGTCCTTGGGTTCCGTCCAGCGGCTGCGGTGGCGCTTGAAGGGCTGGGGGAAGGAGTCCGTTTCCAGCAGCAACCTCTCCAAGGGCAGGTATCTCACTACATCCTGCAGGGCCGGCAGGCGCAGGAGCGTCTTGGAGATGGAGACGCTGAGGCCAAGGTTGAAGCACTTCTGCGCCAGCGCTTCGTCCCACTGGAAGTAGTGCCACGCGCCGCCGACCTCATGGACGCCCTCCTCCGACAGCACGCGCAGCACCTCTTCATGATCAGAGAGCCTTCCGGGGTACTCCCGGGAGTGGAAGATGACGGGCAGGCCCAACTCCCGAGCAAGGCGCACCTCTTGGCGCAACACTTGCTCCTGGACGTCGATGGGCGGCATGTTGGGCGCGAAGTCCAGGCCCACCTCGCTGATGCAGACGACGCGCGGACTGGACTGCGCCAGGGCCTTCAGGCGCAGGTAGTCGTCGCCGGTTAACGGCCCCTTGGCCTCTTCCGGGTGGATGCCGACGCCGGCGTAGACACCTTCGTGCGCTTCGGCCAGCGCGATGGCCTTGTGCGACGATTCCTCATGCACGCCCGCCACGATCAGCAGGCCGACGCCTGCGTCCCTTGCGCGCTGGAGAATGGCCGGGGCCTCTTCCGGGGCGAACTGGTCAAGGTGCGTGTGGGCGTCGGCGAGGAGTGGTGTCATTTCTTGATGGGGACCCAAATGGGCGTGCGTTGGCTGTAGCGCGGCGCGGGCTGCTGCCGCAGCCCTTTCTGCCAGATCGCGCGAGTGAGAGATGCTTCGCGAGGCACTCGCACATGATGAAGGACGTTGTTTGACCGCCTCGCTCCAGCATGACAGTGGGCTACCGCCCTTTTGATGCAACAGCCACCGCTACCTGACTGAGGCGGTATTGGTAATGCGTCCCTTCGGGCCATCCGTTTGGACGCTCGCGGAGTTGCCTACCTGGTGGTGAGCAATGCGTGGCAGAACCTGGCAGTGCTCACCAGGTCGGCGATGGGCACGTACTCCCGCGTGGTGTGCATCTCCTGGGTGGACATGCCGATGACGACGCACTGGACGCCGTGCAGGTTCATGATGTTGCCGTCGGTGCCGCCACCTGATGGGGCCGGCTCGGCCCTCATGCCGATGGACGCCAGCACCTTTGCGATCTGTTGGACCGTGGGGTGGTCCGGCGGCATGGAGTAGCCTGTGAAGTCGGTGTACAGCTTCTCGGTGATGACCGCCTCGGGATGCCGGCCGCGGGCCGCCTGGAGCGCAGCCAAGAACTCGCCCCTCACGCGCTCCAGGGTTGCCTTGTTGCGGCTGCGGAACTCGCCGGAGAAGGACGCGTTCTCGGGCACGGCGTTGCGGACGGCGCCGCCCTTGATGAGGCCGACGTTGAAGGTGGTCTCCGGGTCAAGGCGGCCCTGGGGCAGCCCGGAAATGATCTCTGCGGCGATGCGGATGGCGGAGATGCCTTTTTCCGGCTCGGCGCCGGCGTGGGCGGCGCGGCCCTTGACCTCCACGTCGAAGCCGGTGTAGGTGGGGCTGGCGATGGTGATCTTGCTGGGCGGGCCGTTGCCATCGAAGACCACGCCACGTTTCGCCTTGATCAGGGAGAAGTCCAGGTTCTTGGCGCCGACCAGGCCGATCTCTTCGCCACGGGTGAAGACCACCTGCACCGGCGTCCGTTTTGCGCCGTCCTCCTTGATGGACTCCAGGCCCTCCAGGATGGAAGATACGCCCGCCTTGCAGTCGCCGCCCAGCACCGTCGTGCCGTCGGTTACGATGCGGTCGCCGGCGATACGGGGCTTGACGCCCCTGCCTGGCTCAACGGTGTCCATGTGGGCGGAGAGCAGCAGGGGGTCGGGGCCGGGCTCGGAGGCGATGACGTTGCCGTGGGCGTCGCGCTGCACGGAGAAGCCCAGCGCCGTGAGGCGGCGGGTCAGCTCCTGAGCGATGGCCTCCTCCTCGCCGGAGGGGCTATCAATCTGCACCAGGTCAAGGAATGTCTTGACGAGGCGGTCTTGTTTGATCATGGCGGCCTCCAGGTAGTAAGGGCATTGGGCGCATGATACAGGAACGGCGGGGCGAAGGCCACTGGGTGGAAAGGGACGCAGGGTCATTCGGTTCTCCCTGGGCCAAGAGGCTTTTCGAGAATGTAAGCGACGGGCCACTGCCGTGGCCCTGCGAAAGGCGATCGTGGTGAGGGTTTCTTCGCGAGCCGGAGCGCCATTGGAAGCGAAAAGCGTGTGACCACCTCGCTCTAGAATGACAGTGTAGGCGGCCCTTTATATCGAACACCGAAAGACCCTGGGGAGGGAGGTGCGGGCAAAGGGACATAGGAGGTACGAGAGGAGGCGGCGCTAGCCCCTGCCGATGAAGGGCATATTGGTGGCCATGACGGTCATGAATTGGACATTGGCCTCCAGGGGAAGGCTGTCCATGTAGAGGACCGCCTGAGCCACGTGCTCAACATCCATCCTGGGTTCGGGACGCATGGAGCCGTCGGCCTGGGGAACGCCGTCGGCCATGCGGGCTGTCAGGTCGGTTGCTGCGTTGCCGATATCTATCTGGCCGCATGCAATGTTGTACTTGCGCCCGTCAAGGGACGTGGCCTTCGTCAAGCCAGTGATTCCGTGCTTGGAGGCAGTGTATGGCGCGGAGTTGGGCCTCGGCGCATGGGCGGATATGGAGCCGTTGTTGATGATGCGCCCGCCCTGGGGGTCCTGGCGTTTCATCACCCTGAACGCCTCCTGGGTGCAGAGGAACGCGCCGGTCAGGTTGACGTCAACCACTGCCTTCCACTGCTCGAATGTAAGGTCCTCCAGAAGGACAGGAGGAGCGCCGCTTCCGGCGTTGTTGAACAACAGGTCGAGACGCCCAAAGGCATCAACCGTCTTTCCGAACAAGGCCTGGACCTGGGTGGGCACAGTGACATCCGTTGGCGCCGCCAGAGCCCGCCAACCGCTGGCGCGGGCCTCCTTCGCAACAGCCTCCAGGGGATCGCGGCGCCGTCCTGCCAGGGTTACGGCATAGCCGGCGCGCAGGAGCGCCCGCGACACGGCCCTGCCGATGCCTGTGCCTGCGCCGGTAACGATTGCGACCTTGCCCATGATTGGTACCCCTTTCCCACCTGCCGGGACGCTGCGGGTCATGATTATACCAGAGGGGGCGGAAAGGAGAAGGAGGCTGGGCGGCTACCCACTTGGCAGTCCGTTGCGTGGCGCTGAGAAGCAGCGAACAAAGCCGGTAGTTCGCTGCTTCTCAAGGGGTGCGGGTTGGCGCCGTCTTGTATGCGGCGGTATAGAAAGGCTCCAAAACCGCGCCGGAAGGCAGTTGGATGGAATGCTTCATAGGGATATGATAGACAGCAGACGGCTGAAAGGAGGAAACCTATGGACAAGATCATGTCCGTAAGCCTAGCTGAAGCCAAGCGCAAGCTGGGGCAGCTTTTACAGGAGCTTCAAGCCAGCGGCGGCCAGTACCTGATCGTGACGGACAACCAGGTGAAGGCGGTGCTCCTGAGCGTTGACATGTATAACGCCATGGTTGAACGCTTAGAAGACCTGTCCGATGCTGTTGAGCTTCTTGAGGCACAGTTGTCCAATGAGCCTATGATGCCCTTTGAGGAGTTCGTCAAGGAACTGAAGGCAGAACAGGCCCAAGAGTCCAATGTACCAGCTTGAAGGAGCCCAACGGCAGATCAGAAGGCTGCCTAGAGACATTCAGCAAAAGGTCCTCCGTGCTATTCAAGAGCTTTCCGCAAATCTCAGGCCGCATGGTGTCCTGAAGCTGAGTGGCATGGAAGGGTATAGAATCCGTGTGGAAGATTACAGGATTCTGTATCTCATTGATGACGCGAGTCAACGAGTAGAAGTTTACCGGGTAATGGCTAGGGAAGGTGTGTATAGGGTACGGTAGGCGATGAAATACACCCTCATCATTGAAAAGGGACGGGAGTCTGGGCATGTGACCTATGCGCCAGCCCTCAAGGGGTGCGTCTCCCAGGGAGAAACGAAAGAGCAAGCACTGGACAACATGCGGGAAGCCATTGAACTCTACGTTGAGGCCCTCCTGGAGGATGGACTGCCTGTGCCTCAACAGGAAGAATGTGAGTTGTAAGGGCACGATAGGTTGGTTATGCTTTGGAAATTCCTTAGTTCCTCTGGAGGAGGCCCCCCACACATGAACATCCTTTCCTACATGGAAACCTACGGGCACGAGCAGCTTGCCGTCTGGACCGACAAAGAGGCCGGCCTGCGCGCCTTCATCGCAGTCCATGACACCACGCTCGGGCCGTCGCTGGGAGGCGTGCGGGTGTGGGCCCATCCAACGGAAGAGGCGGCGCTCACGGACGTGCTGCGCCTTTCCAGGGCCATGACCTACAAATCGGCAGCGGCGGGACTGCACTTCGGCGGGGGCAAGGGCCTGATCATGGCGGACCGCACGCAGAAGACCGAGGCTATGATGCGCTCCTTCGGCAGGTTCGTGGAGAGCCTCGGCGGCCGCTACCTGACCACCGAGGACGTGGGCATGACCTCCCAGGACCTGGAGTGGATCGCCCAGTCCACGAAGCACGTCACCGGCTTGCCCGTGTCCCAGGGCGGCAGCGGCGACACCTCGCCCATGACCGGCTTCGGCATCTACACGGCCATGCGCGCCTGCGCCCGCGAAAAGTGGGGCAGCGACGGGCTGGGCGGGCGCACCATCGCCATCCAGGGCTTCGGCAACACCGCGACATGGCTGGTGCGCAACCTCCAGGAGCACGGTGAAGAGGTGAAGCTGGTCATCACCGACATCAACGATGCGGCCCGCGAGCGGGCGCGCCAGGTGAAGAACGCCACGGTGGTCGGCCCCGACCAGATCTACGACACGCCCTGCGACGTCTTCGCGCCGTGCGCCCTGGGCGGCATCCTGAACGACGACACCATCCCCCGCCTGAAGTGCCAGATCGTGTGCGGCGCGGCCAACAACCAGCTCCTGACCCTGGAGCACGGCGACGCCCTGCAGAAGCGGGGTATCCTGTATGCGCCCGACTATGTGGTCAACGCAGGCGGCGTCATCAACGTCTCTTGCGAGGTGGACTCCCGCTACAGCGAGCAGGCGGCCCGCGAGAAGACCGCCCGCATCTATGACACCATGCAGCGGGTATTTGGCACGAGCAAGCGGGACGGCATCAGCACCGCCCGCGCCGCAGACAGGCTGGCGGAGGAGCGCATCGCATCGGTGCGCAGGGTGCGGCGAGTGCACATGGGGAAGGCATAGGGCCGAGGGACATACGGGCAGACGGGCATTCAGGCATACGAACATACGGACATTCGGGCATGTAGGAGCATTCGATGGCTATTGACCCCAAGAACACGTACGTCGCCACGCTGAAGACGGCGAAGGGCGACATCGTCATAGAGCTGAACGCGCAGAAGGCACCCAAGACGGTGGACAACTTCGTGACGCTGGCGCGCAAGGGGTACTACAACAACTCGACGTTCCACCGGGTCATCCCCGGCTTTATGGCCCAGGGCGGCGACCCCACGGGCACGGGCAGGGGCGGGCCCGGGTACACGATTCCCGATGAGTTCTCGGACCTCATCCACGAACGGGGCGTGATTTCCATGGCGAACACGGGCAGCCCCAACACCGGCGGCGGCCAGTTCTTCATCACGCTGGCCGCGACGCCGTGGCTGGACGGCAAGCACGCCGTCTTCGGCAAGGTCACCAGCGGCATGAACATCGTTGAGTGGCTGACGCCCCGCGACCCGAACCAGAACCCCAGACAGCCTGGTGACGCGCTGGTGTCGGTGGGCATCGAGGAGAAGGCGCCGGCGTAGGGGCGCGACAAGCTCAGGGCGTGTGAGTTTATGAAGCCTCCTGTTTCTCGGCCCAAATGGATACCACTTGTCATTCTGAGCGAGGCGGTCAGACGACAACTGCCATCATAAGGAACTGCCTCGCGAAGAATCTAAGGCCTGTGCCGATGAAGACAAACCCTTATGCGGACAAGGAGCGTTGCAACGGCCTTCGCCTTGGATTCTTCGCCTGACTACCGTCATGGCTCAGAATGACAG
>JACQUI010000322.1 GCA_016210395.1 Chloroflexota bacterium
ACCCGGAGCAGAACCACTCCTTCAGCGATCACTACCTGGAGGTGTCCTACAACCTCTCCCAGGTCATGTTTGTCACCACAGCCAACGTGCTGGACCCCATCCTGCCGGCCCTGCGCGACCGGATGGAGATCATCGAGCTGCCCGGCTACACGGAAGAGGAGAAGCTGGAGATCGCCAGGCGGTTCCTTGTGCCCAAGCAGTTGGAGGAGCATGCGCTCAAAGGGGAGCAGCTCCGCTTCTCGTCAAACGCCATTCGCAAGATCATCCGCGAATACACCCGGGAAGCAGGCGTCCGGAATCTTGAGCGGGAGATGGGCGCAATCTGCCGCAAGGTGGCCCGCAACGTTGCCGAGGGCAAGAAGGTGTCGGCGCAGGTGCTGCCGCAGTCGCTGGCCAAGCATCTTGGCCCGCCGCGCTTCTCCTGGGGCGCCGCAGAGGAGCAGGACGAGATCGGCGTGGCCACAGGCGTGGCGTACACGCCTACCGGCGGTGACGTCCTCTCAATAGAGGTGGCGCTGCTCAAGGGCCGTGGCAATCTTTTGCTCACCGGACAGCTTGGCGACGTTATGAAGGAGTCGGCGCAGGCAGCCGTTAGCTATTGCCGCGCCAGGTCCGAGTACTGGAGCGTCAGGGACGGCAGCTTTGGGCGGCAGGACATTCATATCCACATTCCAGCCGGGGCGACACCCAAGGACGGGCCTTCCGCGGGCGCAGCCCTGACAACTGCGCTGGCTTCAGCCCTCACGCGCAAGCCGGTGCGGAAAGAGGTCGCCATGACCGGCGAGATCACCCTTCGGGGCAAGGTGCTGCCCGTCGGCGGCATCAAGGAGAAGGTCCTGGCCGCTCACCGCGCAGGCATCAAGGTGTTCGTCCTGCCCATGGATAACCGCAAGGACGTGGCGGATATCCCCGCGAAAGTCCGCAGGGATATTCAGTTCGTTTACGTCAAAGACATGGACAACGTGCTGCAGGTGGCGTTACGGTAGAGGCATCCTGAGGCGGGGCGCGGCATGCCGCGCCCTTTCCGCATATGCGCGCCATCGAGCCGCGAAGAGAGGAGGCCCCGTGAACTGGGTTGACATCCTCATCATCATTGCAGCGGGCATTGGGGCGCTGATCGGGTGGAAGGTGGGGTTTCTGGGGGCTATCTTCAACGTCATCGGAATCTTCGTGGGCATCTGGGTGGCCGCCAACTTCAGCCAGGCCATTGCGGGCTGGATCGCGGGGCAGGGCGCCAGCGACACGCTTGCAACCGTCCTCTCCTATGTTGCTATCGTTGTGGGCATATTCATCGCAGCGCAAATCGCCAAGGCCATGGTGAAGAAGGCGCTGTCCCTGGTGTTCCTGGGCTGGGTTGACACGGCAGGCTCCATCCTGGTGGGCCTGGTCTTCGGCTTTCTCCTTGCAGGGGGGCTCGTCATGGGCCTGTCACGCATGTCCGTGGACCTGCCGGAGGAAGGGGCAACGTCTTTTTTGATGGAGATGACAGGCGCGCGCAAAAGCGTACAGGAAGGCCTGGTCAAGTCGAAACTGGTCGGCACGTTCATTGAGGTAGCCGACGCGGTGCCCGCCAACGTGTTCGGCCTGGTGCCCGGCGACTTCAAGAAGGCCCTCGATCTCATTGACTCTCAACGGCGCTTGGTTGCCGGCGCGGGCGCCCCGCCGTGAACAATGCGGCTCCAAGGAGCTAGCCAAGTGGGGGCAAGGTGACCGTGCCCCTTACACCACGTTGCTTGAGGGCTGTGTTGATTTGCCGGAACCGTGGACTTGAGTCCACGGTTTCCACAGGCGCAGGAGAACCGAAGACCAATACGGATTTTGGGCAGCCCTTGACCAAATGGAGCAACGAAGAGGAGAATCAGAAAAGGCGCAGCGTGAGCGGAGGGTCAAAAACAGGGGTCGCTTCTCATGCATAAGCGCCGGCAGGCAGGGGACAGGCCATTGGCCCCTGGCCGCGTTGAAGTGACCGGGAATCCTACTAGATAGGCTGGCAGGTGGTCTCATGGTGCAGCGTGCTATCGGTGCACCGGTATTGGTGCTGAATCAGAACTACGAACCGATCAACGTGTGCCACGTCCGCAGGGCGGTGGTGTTGATAGACCGTGGCAAGGCGGAGCTGCTAATCAACGGCAACGGCGAGGTGCGCACCCCCCGCCTGATAATCCCCGCGCCCTCGGTCATACGCCTGATGCAGATGGTCAAGCGGCCCATCCTGCAGCGCCGGCTCTCCCGCCGCGACATCTTCATCCGCGACAGCTACACGTGCCAGTACTGCGGCAAGACTGGCCATGACCTGACCCTAGACCATGTGACGCCGCGCGTCCGCGGCGGCCTGCACACATGGGAGAACGTGGTGGCGGCCTGCATCCCCTGCAACCACCGGAAGGCCAGCCACACGCTCAAGGAGGCAGGCATGAAGCTGCTCAGGGAGCCTCGCGCGCCGCGTCCCAACCCCTACTACCTCTTCCAGCGCCGTCCCCTCCAGGAGGAGTGGCGACAGTTCATGCCCTGGGCGGAATAGGGAAGAAAAGAAAGAAGGTTCGCCGTTGGCGAGCCTTCTTTCTTTTCGATGAATGTCCTTGCCTCTCCGAAGCGCTTCGATCACTATCCAGGGGCCGCACACTACGGACCTGTTTCGGACGACGAGGAGGCCCATGATACCTGACCCCGATGTGAGCGACGCCACGCTCCGGGCGTTGCTGGAGCCGGCGGAGAAGGTGCGGAACGCAGGCTCGCGGAGCGCTACGGCTCACATTCCAGTCCTCTCGCCCGACATAGCCGCCGCCGTCCTGCGCGATCTGCTGGAGCGCGGGAGGGCTCGGCCTCGCAAAGGCGGGGGCCGTGTCCTTCGCGACGTCGGGTAATGCCGTCCCTTACTCCACTATTTCAATGAACTCGTCGAAGTTCTGGTCCAGCCACTTCTCCAGCAGATCTGTGATCGTCGGCTTGCAGTTGTAGTAGGCGCTGTCCAGATCCTCGAACTCCTGCTCCAAACCAGTCTCGACATACTCTTCAACAGTCCTGATGCGCTTCCGTGGCTTGCTGGTCCTTCGCTTGTATGCTTGCAGAAGCACTTCCCGTTGCTGGTGAGCGCCAAGCTGTGGCAATGCCTCGCGAGTCTCCGGGACGTACTTCCCGCTACTATTCTCGAAGAACTGCAAGTGCCCGCCGTTCTGCACTTCTGCGTCATACTTGAAAGAGAAGGCGGCGACTTGCTGCGCGGGACTCAAGCTCTCACGCGGGGTCATGGCTATGAGGTCAATGAACGAATTCCAAGCCACGTAGGGTTTCTCTTGGATGTCGAGGCGGCTCAGCTTCCGCCGAAACAAGGGCCTCGACTTCTCTTTGACCATAAATCGCCGCCGTACCGCACTGAACAGCCGAACCTTCAACGGATTCTCCTACGGCTCCGGGCGGTTCCAGACCTCTACAAGCGTGCCGATGCAGCTCCGGGGGTGGAACCAGGCCACGTAGTTGACTGCCTGGCCAGGCTCGGGAATCGCGCCGATCTGCTGGACTCCCCCTGCCTTGGCCCTGGCAACCAGGGCGTGGACGTTGTTTGCGTAGGGGCCGATGTGGTGGAAAGCCGCCCCTTGCGTTGCGCGCTGGGCCACGAAGCGCGCCGTGCCGCTCTCAGTATCGGCGGGGATGCTGATCTCCAGGACGCATCCGCCAATGGGGAACTCCTTCAGCCACACGGGGTCGTCGGGGCCGATGCTCCGGCCCGCCTCTTGCCGGCGGGGGCCGCCTCTATCACGAGAGTAGTTTTGGGGCAGGCCAAAGGTGTCGGCCCACAGCTTGTAGACCTCCTCGTAGTTGCGGGCGGCAATGCCAATGTGGGCCATGCCGATGATGAGGCCCTCGCCCCTGAAGGCGGGATGGGGGTAGTACTGCTCGCTAGAAGCCACCTCGAGCTGCAACCCCAGGGTCGTCGCCGGGTCCAGGAACACCGGGCTGTGGCCGTCCCACTTGCCCGCCTGGTCCGCGCGTATCTTCACGCCCTTCTGCTGCAGGCGGCGAACGTCGTTGACGATGTCGTCCGAGGCCAGGCACAGGTGATGCATGCCGCCGCCCGGGCGCTCGGCAAGGAACTTGCCCGCCTCCGTGTTGGGGTCGTTGGGCTTGCTCAGCTCCAGGTAGAGCTCCGCCACCGGGACCTCGATAGTTGACACGCTATCGAAGGAACCGGTCCGGCCGTTGGGCAGGGGGCTGCGGCGGCGGTCCACCGCCAGGCCGAACCCGCCGCAATACACCTTCTGGGCCTCTTCCAGGCTTGGCGTGATGATGCCGACGTGATGGATGCGGGTAAAAGCCATTGGTCTCCTCCTATGAGCCTGTCTCCCAATATTGCGGTAATGACGTATCTCGCGATGCCGCCAATACGTAGGGGCGGGTTTCAAACCCGCTCCTGCAGCGGGATAAATCGGCTGTCGTTACGGCGCCAGAGAAGAGCCACTCTCTGGGACACACTCCTATGACTTCAGCATGTAGGCAGGCGCTTTTTCCGCCACCCTGCCCTCTTCCACCAGCTTGGCTAGGTGGGTACGCACGTTGCGGGCGGCGGCCTCCCGCAGGTTCCGCCGGAGGTCCCTGGGGTATATGTCGTCCACGATCTGGTAGACGTCGGTGATGCCCTTCTTGAGCGCGGCCAGTATCTGCTGCTCCCGCTCCTTCCTGTGGGCAATGTACGACCGGATGCGGCTGGCGCCGTCGTCTACAAGGTCGCCGTGGGCAGGAAGGACCCTGGCGGGGTTGTAGCCGGCCAGCAGATCCAGCGAGCGCATGTAGTCACCCAGGTTGCGGACGGTGCCCGTGGAGCTGCCCAGCACCGTATCGCCCGTGAACATGACGCCGTCGGAGGCCATCCAGTAGCAGACGTGGTCATCCTCGTGGCCCGGCGTGAAGAGGGCGACGACGGACGCGCCGCCGCCCAGGGAGATAGTCTCTCCATCGGCAACCGGTTGGACGACGCGCGGCCCCAGCATCTTCGTCAGCCTCGCGGCCAGCTTGGGGTGACAGCGCACCGGCGCGCCGGTGGCCTCCTGGATGCGGTCCAATCCGCCGATGTGGTCGCCATGGCCGTGGGTGATGAGGATGCAGAGAGTGGGGGGAGCGCTCAGCTTCCTGTAGTAGTCCAGGATACCGATCGTCCAGTCCCTGTAATGCTCGCCTGTATCCACGATGGACATGCGGTCGGCGGGGTCGCCGACGAAGTAAATGTTGGAGCCGCCCGGGTGCATGGCGCCGAAGGACTCGACGTCTTCGTCAATGTGGTGCCGGTAGACATAGGGGGTGACTTGCATAGTGGCGTCGCCTTTCGTGTAGGGGCGACCGCCGGGTCGCCCCTACGTATGATCGGGAGCGGTCTACCGCTGGCGGATGAACTTCTGCAGGCGGGCGCTCTGGAGCACCTCGGCAACGTACATGTCGCCGCGTGAGTCCACCCATACGCCGTGCGGTGACAGCGGCTGGCCCGGCTCACGCTTGCCGTTGCCTTCGATACGGGTGAAGATGGTGCCGTCCAGGTTGCAGATGGTCAGCCGGCTGCCCAGCTCGGCGACATACATGATGTCGTTCCTGTCTACGTAGATCTTGCACGGCTGTTTGTAGCCGTCCCAGTGCTCGATGTACTTGCCGTTGGGGGTGAAGACCTGGATGCGCCCGTTCTGGCGGTCAGCCACATAGACCCGTCCGTTGCGGGCCTCCCAGACGCTGTGCACCAGGTTGAACTGGCCGGGGCCGGTCCCGGGCTCGCCCCAGGAGAAGAGCAGCTTGCCATCGGCGGAGAACTTGTGGACGCGGGCGTTGCGGTAGCCGTCGGATACGTAGATCTCGCCATGGGAAGACATACCGACGTCCGTGGGCAGGTTGAAGGGGCCGGCTGCTCGCTTCACGGTGGGGCTCTCCGTGGTGAAGCCCGTATCGGAAGGCTTGTCGCGGTTGCCCATAGTGAAGAGCACCTTGCCATCCAGGGTGCACTTCATCACCACGTGGGCGTCGCGGTCCACGATGAACATGCTGTCGTCGTTGCCGATGTAGATGCCGTGGGCCTGCTTGATCTGTCCCTCGCCCCACGTTGAAAGAAGGTTGCCGTCCCGGTCGAAGATCATCATGGGGTGGGAGCTGCGGTTGAATACGTAGACCCTGTCCTGAGAGTCTATGCCAACTGCGCCCACCTGTCCCCACTCATATCCCTGCGGCAGCTTGCCCCAGTCCGCCTGGACTTCATAGCGGTACATGCCACTACCGACGATGGCCATAGCTCGCCCCCTCTCTGGAAATCAGCCTGGGGCCATTATACGGGCAGCCAGCAGAAGGTCAATGGCGGAACGCCCCGTTGCAGGACAAACGAGGAGTGACTACGCACACAGACGTACGCAGCGCATGGGCAGCTACACCTCTTGCCGCAGAAGGGCCCGCCATGCGCCCGCAACGGCGACGGCACGTGCACATCGCTACGCCGGCGGCGGCCCACTAGTCCGAACTTCCAGGCGAGCAGATACGAAAACAACGTTTCTTCTGGCTACATCGAGTTTTTCCGATGCGCCGCGCCTCTGTTATATTCGCAACCGGCGGAATCGTCAAGATGTTGTCTGGCTACATCCCAGATACGGCTAGAT
>JACQUI010000307.1 GCA_016210395.1 Chloroflexota bacterium
CGAGCGCTTCGTACACCTCGGCGCACATGGCTCCTGCATCCATCCGAGAAGCATATTCTCACAAAGGCTGTTTGTCAATGTTATTTCGCGGAGCCTCCTTAGTCTTCCCATGCAATCGCCTCGCGAAGCATCCCTCACCCGTGTCGCTCCTGCGCAAAGGGCTGCGGCAGCAGCCCGTGCCCCGCTGCTGCCAACGGGTTTCACCCCCGGGCGCAGGCTGCCAGCATGATGGATTCTAGGTTCGTCTTCCCCACAAGTCAAAGCGCACCCATGTTTCCTCTCCCATCAGGGAGAGGACTAAGGTGAGGGTGATAGCCGCCCATCCCGTATAATGGCCCCATGCTGGACCCCGCAGACATAGCTTCTCGCCTGCACGCTTCCCTCACGGGGGAGCAGGTGCACATCCTCGCCCGCGCAGTCTTCTATGCAGAAGCCGCCGGCCTGCCGCTGTACCTGGTCGGCGGCGGCGTCCGCGATATCCTCATGGGCGCACCCCTGAAGGACTTCGACCTGGCGGCGGAAGGCGACCCCTCTGCCTTCGCGCCAGCCCTGGCGCTGGACCTGGGCAGCCGCATCGAGATGCGCTCCCAGTTCGCGACCACGAAGTTCACCTCCGGCGGCATGAACGTGGACGTCGCCATGGCGCGAAGGGAGACCTACGCCCGGCCCGGCGCGCTCCCCGCCGTCGCGCCTGCCTCCATCGCAGAAGACCTCTGGCGGCGCGACTTCACCATCCACGCCATTGCCCTGCGCCTCCATCCCGCTCCGATGGAGATTAGGGACCCGACCGGCGGCCTGCGCGACCTGGAAGCCGGGCTGGTGCGCGTCCTGCACCCCAGGAGCTTCCAGGACGACGCCACCCGCATCCTGCGCGCCCTCCGCTACGAGCAGCGCCTTGGCTTCCGCCTGGAAGCAGAGACAGAGCGCCTTCTCCTGCGCGACCGGTCCTACCTGGATGCCATCAGCGGCGACCGCCTGCGGCGCGAGCTCGACCTGGCCTTCCACGAGCCATGCGCCCCGGGGTTCCTGCGCCGCGCCGCCGGGCTGGGCGTCCTGCAAGCCCTGCACCCAGACCTGCCGGACGCGCCGGCCATCAACCAGCGGTTGGATGAGCTGCCCCGGCTTGGCAGCCCGCCGTTGCCGCTGACCCACCTTGCCCTGCTCACCTTCGGACTGCAGGAAAGCCGGCGAAAGGCCGTTCTCGCGCGGTTCAACGCCACCAAAGCCTGGGCGAAGGTCGTGGAAGACGCCGCAGCAGCGGAAGCGGTTGCCGCCGCGCTGACGCCGGCCCTTCGCCCCTCCGAGGTCTGCCGCAAGCTTCAAGGACTGGCCATTGAAGCCATCCAGTCAGCGGCAGCCCTCTGCGCCAGCCACGACGTGCGTGCTCTGCTGCTCCGCTACCTCAGCCAGTGGCGTCACATGCGCCCGCATCTCGCCGGCGGCGACCTGCTGCGCCTGGGCATCCCCCCCGGCCCTCATCTCGGTGACATCCTGGAGGCCCTCCAGGACGCAGTCTGGGACGGCGCGGTGAAGACCAGGGAGGAGGAGATGGCGCTTGTCAGGCGCATATCCCAGGTGCAGGCAGGCGATCCGTGAGGATACTCGGCGTGACATTGGGCGCGCCCGTCACTAGAACTAGAGTTTTTCGGTTCTCCAGGGAAGGGACTATCTCCTCTCCCTTGAGGGGAGAGGACTAGGGCGAGGGTGAAGCGTACTGCTCAGAAACGCAAAGCTATTCTGTTGATGACCTTCAGCCAGCCGAAGCACCGAACGACCCTGGCTCCCTCACCCCAACGACCGCCGGTAGTTGAACAGGTACTGGTTGGCGTACCCGGCGCGCCGGCCCCAGCGCGCCTGCGCCCACGCCAGCGAGTCGGCGTAGCGCACGCGCTCGCCTTGGCCATACCAATCGGCCAGGGCGCGGCGCACCCAGCGGTCCAGTGGGAACGCCTCCAGCCTGTCCAGCGAGAACAGCAACACGCAGTCCGCCACCTTCTCGCCCACGCCCCTGAGCGACATGAGCGCCACCTTCGCCTCGGCGTAAGAGGCTTGCCGCAGCGACGCCAGGTCCAGCCGCCCCCCCGCGACCGCCTCCGCCGCGGCGGCCACGTACGCCGCCCGGAAGCCCAGGCCAAGGCGAGCCAAGGCGGCTTCCCCTACTTCCGCCAACCGCTCCGCTGTGGGGAACCGGTGCAGCACGCGGTCTTCTAGCTCCAGCGATTCCCCGTACGTCTCCGCCACGCGCCGCAGATCGCGACTGATGCGCGGGATGTTGGACACCGACGAGCAAATGAAGCTGGCCAGGCACTCCCACGGCTCCTGCCTCAGGATGCGCAGGCCCCGGCACGCCGCCAGCGCCTCGCGCAGGCACGCGTCGTCTTCCATCTCACGGCAGGTCGCCTCGAAGTCGTCGTCCAGCCGCAGGAACGCGCCGACGCTTCGGCGCGCTTCATCTATCCCCCTTCCCTTGGAGGGAAGGGGCCAGGGGTTAGGTCGTTCCACGTCCGTCCGCACACGCACGCCGCCGCCATCCTGCCGCAGCACATACCCGTGCCCACCGATGACGCCCCAGTAGCAGCCGTCGTGCAGCTCCCAGCGGAACACCTGCCCGCTTTCCAGCGTAGCCTTCAGATCCAGCGGGCCTGCCACAGGCAAGAAGAAACCGACGCAGCCAGCTTTCCCCCTTCCCTTTAGGGAAGGGGGACCAAGGGGGTTAGGTCTCCCATTTCCTTCGCTATCCCCTATAATAGGCAAGGTTTGCCCGCTTTCATACGTGAACACTTGCTCAGGAGCCACCATGCGCGCGTTGCTTATCGCCCTCGGCGTTGTCCTGGTCATCGGCCTCATCGTCGCCCTGTACTTCCGGGGCGCGTACAACGGATTCGTGGAGAAGGACGAGGCTATCACCGCCCAGTGGGGCCAGGTCCAGACCCAGTACCAGCGCCGCTTCGACCTCATCCCCAACCTGGTGGAAGCCGTCAAGGGCATCTTCGAGCAGGAGCAAGCGGTCTTTGGCGCCATCGCCGAGGCCCGCACCCGCTACGCCGGCGCAGTCGCCAACCCTGCATCCACGCCGGACGACCGCGCCGCAGCCGCCACCCAGGTCGAGTCCGCCCTGGCCCGCCTCCTGGTCGTCGTGGAGAACTACCCGGATATCCGCTCGCAGGCCAACGTCACCCAGCTCATGGACGAGCTGGCCGGCACCGAGAACCGCATCGCCGTGGAGCGGGGCCGCTACAACGACCTGGTCCGCTCCCTCAACACATCCGTGAGGCGGTTCCCAGCTAACATGATAGCGGGCATGTTCGGCTTCGACCAGCGCGCCTACTTCGAGGCCGCCTCCGGCGCAGACGTTGCCCCGCGCGTGCAGTTCTAGCCATGCTCCACCCCCACCCTGGTCCTCCCCCGTCAAGGGGGAGGAAAGCGAGTCCCTTCCCCCCGCGAGGGGGGAAGGTTAGGATAGGGGGAGTTCGTTTATGACTATCCGGGTTTGCCTGAGAAAAGCGATACTGCCGTTTGCCGCCATCTCCTTGGCAATTGCCCTTCTGGGCTCTGGCATCGCCTCTGCCCAGGAGCTGCCCCGCCCCGTCGGCTTCGTCAACGACTTCGCCGGACTTATTCCGGACGACACCGAAGCCGAGCTTGAAGCCCTCCTGCAGCAGTTCGAGCAGGAGACCCAGGCCGAGATCGCCGTCGTCACCATCGTCAACCTGGGCGGCGACACCATCGAAGGCTACGCCGTCCGCCTCTTCCAGCGGTGGGGCATCGGCAAGAAGGGCGTGGACAACGGCGTCCTGCTCCTCGTCGCCCAGGAAGAGCGCGACATCCGTATCGAGGTCGGCTACGGCCTGGAGCCCTACATCACCGACGGCAAGGCCGGCCGCATCCTGGACCAGGAGATCCTGCCCGATCTCCGTGACAACAACTACGCGCTTGGCCTCCTCAAAGGCGTCCGCGCCATCGAGGAGGCCATTCAGGCCAGCGACTACCAGCCCGGCGCGGTGCGCCCCCGCGATTCCAACCCACGCAACTCCAGCCCTGGCAATAACGCCTTCGGCCAGTGGGGGTGGTTGTTGTGGGGCGCCGGGGCGTCAAGCATCTACGCGTTCAACTTCCTGGCCCGCAGCAAGGCCATCTGGCCCGGCGGCATCTGGGGCGCAGCAGTCGGCGGCATGCTTGGCTACCTGTTCGGCGGGCTTGTAGGGCTCGCCGCCTTCGGCGCAGCGGCCGGCGCCGCCGGCCTAGCCATGGATGCCGTCCTGTCGTCCGCCTATCGCTACCAGGTAGCCAACGGCAAGTCCACCTCATGGCTGGGGAGCCTGGGGGGCTTCTCCGGCGCAGGTCACTGGGGCGGCAGAAGCGGAGGAGGAGGAGGGTTTGGCGGCTTCGGCGGAGGCCGCTCCGGCGGTGGCGGCGCATCCCGCGGGTTTTGATGTCCCTTCCCCCTGTGGGGGAAGGCTAGGATAGGGGTCGCCAAGGCCACGCCCATGCCCGACAAGATCACCGAGACCCCTGCACTCTTCGTGAAGCAGCTCGGCATCAGGCCCGCCGACACCGTCCAGCTTCTCAACGCCCCTCCATTCTTCACCTCCGTCCTGACCCCTGCCCTTCCAGAAGGCGCATCGCTTCTGACCGACGGCGCACCCGCATCCGTCGCGAACATTGTGCTACTATGGCCTCGGAACATGGCGGACATGATGAACGCAGTCAACGAACGCATCGCTCTGGGGATGAGCACGCTGTCCGCCATCTGGGTGGTCATCCCCAAGAAGCCGGTCGCCCAGCGCCGTGCCAGCGACCTCTTCTTCCAGCCCATCCTGGATGCCGTCCTGCCGACGGGTCTCGTAGACAACAAGACCCTGACCTTCTCAGAGGAAGAGTACGGCATCCGGTTCGTGCCCAGGAAGGCTCTGCTTCGAAAGGGCTGACACGGTCGCCCCCAATGCAAGGAGCTGCTTCAGCGACGGAGCGGGTTAGCGCCAACAGGCAGCTCCCTGTCATTCTGAGCGAGTGAGGAACGAACATCGCGAAGAATCCAAGGCCTTTGTCAGCAAATGCGCCACGTATTTGGCGAATATGTGATGCTGCACCGGCGACTGCCTTGGATGCTTCGCCTGACTACCGTCATGGCTCAGCATGACAGCAGCGGCTGGTCGTTTGGGGCAAAGCCCCACGATGGAGAGAGGTAGAGGGCGCTCTGCCACTCCCGTCCTCGATGCCAGGAGCGCGGGGCGGGTGTGGATGAATGCGTAGGGGCGCAGCATGCTGCGCCCGTGACACCCCTTGGCAATCGCGGAGGGACTCTGACATGGCAATAGCCCTGCACAGCGACGTTGAAGAGCTCCGCGAAGAGCTGATCGCACTGCGCCGCGACCTCCACCGACATCCAGAGCTGGCCTTTGCAGAGCGCCGCACTGCCGCCCTCGTAGCGGAACGCCTCCGCTCCTGGGGCTTCGCCGTCCAAGCAGGCGTGGCCCGCACAGGCGTCATCGGCGTGCTGGATATGGGCGGCCCGGGCAAGACGCTCATGCTGCGGGCCGACATGGACGCCCTCCCCATCCATGAGACCCCTGGGCGGCCCTACGGCTCCACCAACCAAGGCGCCATGCACGCCTGCGGCCACGACGCGCACGTGGCGGTGGCGCTGACCACCGCTGGCCTGCTGGCCAAGCACCGTTCCCAGCTTCGGGGGCGGCTGAAGGTCGTGTTCCAGCCCGCCGAGGAGATCGTCGCCGGCGCAAAGCTGATGCTGGAGGAGGGCCTCATGGATACCCTCCCTCCCGATCGAGTCCTGGGCTTCCACTGCTGGCCCACCCTGGCGGCGGGCAAGGTCGGCGTGCACCCCGGCTACATGTGGGCCGCCGTTGACCAGGTCAAGCTGCTCGTCCGGGGCGTCGGTGCCCACGGCGGCACGCCGCACCTCGGCGCCGACCCCCTCCTGGCCGGCGCGCACATCGTCGTCGCCTTGCAGTCCCTCTTCAGCCGCGAAATCTCTACTTTTCAGCCCGCCCTGTTCACCCAGGGCATCTTCCGCGCCGGCTCCCTCTACAACATCATCCCCGCTGAGGCGGAAATCTGGGGCTCCTGCCGCAACTTCGACCCCCAGGTGCGTGACTTCATGCACCGCCGCATCAGAGAAATCGCCGAAGGGGTGGCCGCAACCTTCAGGTGCACCGCCACGATGGAGCTCGGCCACGGCTCGCCTGCCCTCTGGAACGATCCGGACGCGACGGCGGACGTACAGGAAGCAGCATCCCAGGCCGTGGGCGCCGGCAACGTCGTGGACATTGGCCAGAGCGCCGTTGGCGACGACATGGCCTATTTCCTCCAGAAAGCGCCGGGCTGCTACTTCCTGCTGGGCGTCGGCAATCCGCAGCAAGGGATTGATGCTTCGCTGCACAGCCCTCAGTTTGACATAGACGAATCGGCCCTGCCCGTCGCCGCAGAGACCCTGGCCGGCGCGGCCATCGCCTACCTGGGCCAGCCATGACCTCCCCCTCCTCCGCGCCACTCATCCCCAGAGAGATGCGCGTCTCCGAGGAAGACCAGGCGCTCATCGTCGTCTGGAGCGACGGCCACTACGAAGCGCTGCCGTTCGCCTACCTGCGCGGGGCCTGTCCGTGCGCCGCCTGCAAAGGGCATCACAAGAAGGTAGACATCTCGAAGATCACGCCGAAGCCGGGCGTCTTCCTGGTGGAGCGCCAGCCCCAGGGCCGCTACGCTGTGCGCCTCCTGTGGAGCGACGCCCACTATACCGGCATCTTCACCTACGACTACCTCCGCTCGTTGTGCCTCTGCCAGGAGTGCCTGCAAAAGCGTGACCAGCCCTCTCCGTAACGGTCGCGATGCGTTGGCCGAAGCCCTTGAGTAGTCGAATCTTGAGCGCAGCCGGCGTAGCTCGTTCGTGGTGAGCCTGTCGAACCGCGAGCGACGCAGGCGCCTCTCAGTCTCCCTTCCTGCGCCTTGCCCGATAATTGCCTTCACGCCAACGAGGGTCCAAAGGGGACCGCGTTCCCTGCCGGGGGCTGCTGGGATGTCCCCGTAGGGGCGCAAGGCTTGCGCCCCAGGGCGGGCGGGGAAAAGCGGTCCCCGCCGCGCAAGAAGCGGCAGCCGTCTGTCCCATCTCGCCCCCCTCTCCCTTCCCTTCAGGAGAGGGGGCAAGGGGTGAGGTCTCCCCCCACAAAACACTACACCGCACCCCAAATAGGTGCGGCGTAGTGGCAGGAAGAGGACCGTTCCCGAACACGGGATGCTGTGTTAGACCATGGACAACGCGGCCTTGGACAGGAGGATGGCCTGGTATTCCCGCCTTGCCTCCTCGATGCGAGGCGTGCCGGCAAGCCCCAGCCGCTGCAGGCTGGTGCAGTACGCCTCAAAGTCTGATTCCGTAGACCGTGCCATGAATTTGGTGATGAACCCGTTCAACATGTAATGCCTTTCCTTTGTGAGCCGCCCGAATTATTTCGGATAGGCTAGAGCGATGTGATTTAATCCATAGTATTGATGAAAAGATGTATTGCGTCAAGGGATACTCTATGATATAAAATATCTCTATCTTCAATAGTGCTAATGGGTGTGTTAGAGCGCCCTGTTCGCCTCTCCCTTGACGAGCCTTGCCGATAGTTGCCTTCCTGCCAAAGAGGGTGCAAGGGAACCGGGTTCCCTGCCGGGGGCTGCTGGGGGCATCCCCGCAGGGGCGCAAGGCCTGCGCCCCAGGGTGGTTGGGACAAAGCGACCTCTGCCAGACAAGAAGAGACAAACTCCCGAATTGTCGGGCAACAGTCCCTTGACGGGAGAGGCCGTCCCGATGCCATCGGGATGGGTGAGGGTGAAGGTCCGGCTACTAACGACCTCCTTGTAACAGTAACTGAGGGAACGCCCTATGGAACTGCGTGAACTAAGAAGCTTCTGCGCCGCTGCCAAGCTCCGCAGCATCTCCAAGGCGGCGGAGCAACTGGGCATAGGCCAGCCCACCATGACCACTCACGTGAAGAAGCTGGAAGATGAGCTGGGCGTACAGCTCTTCGACCGCGTGAAGCGCCCCATCCAGCTCACTCTGGCCGGAGCGCGCCTCGCCGACCTTGCCTCGCCGTTGCTGGACGGCATCGAGAGTCTCGTCGCCATGACGGCTCAGGCGGAGGCCCAGGGTCCCATACGCATCGCTTCCACCCACGAGATCATCGCGTACTCGCTGCTGAAGGTCATCAAGGTCTTCCAGGCCGAGTACCCCCATGTACTGATCCGCCTGCGCGGCGCTTCCCAGGCTGAGGTGCTGCAGAGAGTAGAGGAGGGCGAGGCGGATTTCGGCGTCATACCTGCGCCACACCGCAGGGCAAGCCTGGACTTCCACGGCCTCTTCCCTTACGAACGGGTGCTCATAACGCCCAAGGGCCACCCCCTGCTCGAAACGTCTCTCGCCTCTATTGACCAAATAGCGCAGTATCCCCTGGTCCTTTTGGGTCAAGGATCATCCACCAGGGCGATGTTGGAAGACGCCTTCCGCCGGCGCGGCGTGCAGTATGAGATCGTGGTGGAGGTGGACAGCCTGGAGACCATCAAACGGTGCGTGTCTTTGGGCCTGGGCATCTCTGCCGGACCCCGCCTGGGAATTGAGCCGCAGGACCAAGAGCACCTGGGCATCGTCAGCCTTGCCACTCTGCTGCCGGTCGAGCAGGCCGGAATCGTGACTCAGAAGGGCCGCGCGCTTTCAACCCCGGCCAGGAACTTCCTGGATCTCGCTAGCGACATGATCGCGGCCCCCGGCCAGAAGGATGGCCACCAGACCGAAGCCTGCTCGCCTGAGATCTCGTCCTCAGAAGACGGCCCCATGCTGAACGGTGACGTCCTGCACAAGATCGAGGACGGCCTGTCCAGAGTCAGGCAAACAAGGTCTAGGCAGCGCTCTTGAGCTGATCTGCCAACGGCGCTGCGAACAGGAACCCCGGTGCGTCCAAGGGGCCGGCAACCACGCTGGAAGTGTAGCCCAACAGCATCGAGACCTGCGTCGCGTTGAGAGAGCGGGTGCAGCGCGTGCACGACACCCTGAACCAGAGATTGTCCTGGAAGTGCGCCAAGTCACCCTTGCAAGACGGGCATCCATTCAACCAGACCATCTGACACCTCCTAAGTCCTTCTCCGCAGAAGACTTCCCTGATGTACCTTATCTTCCAACTAATGTAATCGCACCAACTAGACCGCCTCTCTGAACAAGAAACTTCGACATGGACTCCAGATATTGCGTCTATCTGCTGGCTTTGCGGTCCAACGCCTCAGCCCTTGCTTACTAATGAAAACGTTGCAAATGGCTTCGCGCCAGGTGGTGTTCCAACACTTCGTTGGATTGGTATCCGTTCCTGGTCCGGCAAGCTCACCGCGAATGGGCGCAGCGTTCTCATCCTCCCTGTTGTCCCTTGGACGACTCGTGAGAAAATCACCTTCCCTGTCCCCAAGGAGGGTGTCTCACCGTCATTTTATGTCCAAAACCTAGAGACCGTATCCTCCAATTGCCCCATTTCTAAGGAGAATCCCTGGCCACCAGCGCCCGCCACAGGGCCAGGGATCCAGCCCGCCGCTCGCCTCAGCCGTCATGAGCCGTATGGCCACGGCCACCCGACCCCAGCCCTCCACGACTCCTCTCCCTCTGGGAGAGGCCGCCCCGATTCCATCGGGGCGAGTGAGGGCAGCCGGTCGCGCCACAAGAAAAAGAGGCCCCGACTGTGTCGGGGCCTCTTCACTACTTCTCAGGAGGAATCGCGCCGTATTAGGGGACCCTGTCGTACCGGGAAAAGCTGCGTAGCTCCTTGGGAGGATTCATATGCGAACCCCTGATAGTGTACGAGACCTCTGCAACGTACACGCTGCCCTTGGAGTCCACTGCAATGCCGTGCGGGGCAATGAACTGCCCAGGGCCCTCCCCTTCTTCCGGCGCGCCGAACCTGCTGACCAGCTTGCCATTCAGGTCATAGACGCCAACCCTGTGGCCCATGCCCGGGGCGTCCTCCAGCCCCGCCATACCGTTCAGCTCGCCAATGTAGATATGGTCTTTCCATAGCACCATGCAGTCAGGGCGGTGGATGTTGCTCCACATGGTGATGTACTTGCCCTGGGGGTCGAATATCTGTACCCGGTGGGCCTCCCGGTCTACGACGTAGACCCGCTCCTGGCTGTCAAAGGCGATGTTGTGGGGGCGCATAAACTGGCCGGGGTCAATGCCCGAACTGCCCCAGGAGAACTTGTACTGCCCGCCCTTGCTGTAGACGTGGACGCGGGCGTTGCCGTAGCCGTCGGAGATGTAGATGTCGCCGTTGCTGGGGCGGATTGCGGCGGAGGTGGGGCGGTTGAAAGGCTGGCCGCTCCAGATCGGGGCTGGCTGGTTGGTGACGCCAATCTGGCCAACCTTTTCACCCTCCGCGCTGAACATCTGGATGGTGTGGATGCCATCGTCGGCCACCAGCAGGGTGTCGTCGCTGGCAATGTACAGGCCGTGGGTGCGCGTCTTGCTGAAGAAGCCCTCGCCGAAGGACCGCAGGAACTTGCCGTTGCGGTCAAAGACAATAATCGGGTGCTCGCCCCGCGTCAGCACGTAGATGCGGTCTTTTGAGTCCACCGCAACGCCGGGACACTCGTGGAACGTCCAGCCTGCCGGCAGCTTTGCCCAGTTGGGCACATAGGTGTAGCGGAAATCGCCCTGGCCGAAAACATCAGGCACTGGAAGCCTCCTTCGCGTGGTGTGTGGACGACCCTTCAAGCCAGGGCTATCTTATGGGTCACGCAGAGGGAAGTCAACGCCTCTCTAGCTCCAGCGCGCCATCCGGATTGTGCCCCTTGATCGTCTCCAGGTACTTCGGCAGTATCCGTTCGTTGTAAATGACCTCAAGCTCGTCCAGCAGCGCCACAGGGTCAGAGTTGTACGCGATGACCGCATCCGTCTTCTTCCGCATGATTGCGATGATGGCATCCAGATAATCGGTGATGCCGCCGGTGCCGGTCAGCGCGCCGATGACCTTCCCTTCGTCATAGGCAATGGCGAACTCACCCAGCGTGCCCGATCGGCCGCCCGCGAAGATGACCACGTCGCAGCTTCGGATGTTCTCGATCTCCCTCCCCATGAGTCCGCTGCCGGTGTAGATCATCACGTCGTACCCGCGCGTCGGCGAATGGTATTTCTGCACGTGCTCTTCCAGGTCCAACGCCGGCGATATCCCCACGACGAACCCTCCCGCGGCTTTCGCTCCCAGCACCGCGTCGTGCGGGAGTCCCGGCGCAGCCCCCGTGACCAGGACGTATTTGCGCCGCGCGATCTCCTCCCCAAGGCAGCGCACCTTTGCGCGCACCTCCGCAGCAATATCGCCCCCAGCCGAACCCATGACGCCCACAGTCAAGGCGGGCAGGGGTTGGCGGTCCACATGGTTGTTCGTATGGTTGTTGTTATTGTCCATAGCGCGATTCTCCCAGCTTCGTGAAAACAGCGTAGCACCACCGGCAGCGGCAGCCAATCCCTTGCTCTAGGTGTTCTGGGTGCGGCCAGGCATGAGGTTTTGCCTACCGCATCCCTGTCCGACCGGAGACCCGCTCTCCAGTCCTCTTGCCCCACGGCTGCAGAGAAAGAATAGGAGGAGGAAGGCCGAACGCGCAACAGGGATGCAACAAGATTGCAAACGGTACTGCAAGCCAGCCTAGCTCACCCGCGTCAAAATGGCGCCGTCACCAGTGAGAGCAACCGTCAGCAACTCCAAACTGGAGAAAGAAAAGAGCACAAAAGGAGGCTCGCAATGTACGATAGTGCTGCAGTAACCAAGGGTGAGGTCCTGGCAAGGACGTTTCACGACGCCATGGCCCGCGTGTACCTGTGGATGGCGGCCGGATTGGGAGTGACGGCCATCGTGTCAATGTTCGTCGCCCAAAGCGAGGGCATCGCGGAAGCCGTGTTCGGCAGTCCGTGGACGATGTGGGGATTGTTCGGAGCCCAGCTCGTCCTCGTGCTGACGATCTCCGGGCGAATTGACCGCCTGGCTCCAGGCGTTGCACTGGGCCTCTTTTTCCTGTACTCCGGCCTCGTGGGGGTGACGCTATCCACGGTGTTCCTGAACTTCAGCCTGGGCGCCGTAGCCACCGCCTTCGTTGCGGCCTCTGCCACGTTCGGCGCCATGGCCATCGTCGGCCTAACCACGAGGAAGGACCTGACCAGATCAGGACCCCTCCTGATGATGGCGCTGCTCGGCTTGATCGTCGCGATGGTTGTGAACGGGTTCTTGCACAGCAGCACGCTGGAGTGGATCGTCTCTCTTGCCGGGGTAGCCGCTTTCATGGGCCTCACGGCGCACGATTCGCAGGCCATCAAGGGTATGACCGGCGCTGCCCTGGCAGAGGGCAATGAGGCGGTGGTGAGTCGCGTGGGAGTCCTGGGCGCCCTGAACCTCTACCTGGATCTCCTCAACATGTTCCTCTTTGTCCTGAACCTTCTTGGCGGCGATGACTAGGAGCGCTGTGTCAGAGGGACAACAAGAGCAGCAGCACCCGGCCACAAAGGTTCCGGAAAGGGCGGCGGCAAACACGCCGCCCTTTTCCTTGCCTAAAACCAGCCTGTGTCTTGACAATGCTCCCTGGCCCTAGTTTACTGTCAACGCAGCTTCATTCGGACTTCATCGGGAAAGGAAACGCAATGACCAAAGTGCTGGTAGTCCACGGCGCCGGCATGAACATGCGCGGCAAGGCCCAGCTCGACGTCTTCGGCCCGCAGACCCTGGACGACTACAACCGCCTCATTAGAGAGTACGCCGCCAAGGTCGGCGTGACCGTCGAGATCTTCCACTCCAACATTGAGGGCGAAGTGCTCAATGCCTTCTACGCCGCCCACGACGGCGACGTTGACGCCGCCATCATCAATCCCGGCGGCTTCACGTCCGGAGCGCCTTCCCTGGCCGCCGGCATTAGCCAGGTGCGCTTCCCCACGGTGGAGGTGCACGTCAGCAATCCCGCCAGGGGCAACGGGTCCACCTTCACCCGCGTGTGCCGCGGGTCCATCGTCGGCCTTGGACTGTACGGCTACTACCTGGGACTCCTTGCCGCCAAGGACCTGGCAACCAAACGGTAGGGGCGAGGCGCTGCCTCGCTCCGTAAGGACGGGCAAGGGCGCTACTTCCGTTCCGCCTCTCCCTTGACGGGCCTTGCCCGAAAATTGCCTTCCTACCAAGGGTGCAAGGGAACCGCGTTCCCTGCCGGGGGCTGCTGAGGGTGTCCCGGGTAGGGGCGCAAGGCTTGCGCCCCAGGCTGCGTGGGGAAAAGCGACCTCTGCTAGGCAAGAAGAGGCAAACTCCCGAATTATCGGGCAAAGCCCCCTTCAGGGGAGAGGCCGACGGCGGTCGGGTGAGGGTGAAGCCTACCGCTCAGAACAAGCAAATCGTGGATTATCGGGCAAAGCCCCGCTGGTAAGACATGGAGGCGGGTATGTGTGGCCGGTACACGCTCACCGTTGACTATGAGGCTCTGCGCGAGCGCTTTTCGCTCCCTGAACCCGGCTTGCCCGTTGTCCCCAAGTTCAACATCGCGCCAACCCAGGATGTCCTGGCTGTCACCCACAAAGAGGGGCAGGACCACGGGGAGCTCATGCGATGGGGACTCATCCCTTCCTGGGCCAAGGACGCCTCCATTGGCAACCGCATGATCAACGCCCGCGCCGAGTCCCTGCACGAGCAGCCCGCCTTCCGCGTGGCCTTTGAGCGCCGCCGCTGCCTGGTGCCCGCCGACGGCTTCTATGAGTGGATGAAATCCCAGGCGACGGACCGGCCCAAAAGCGTGCGCCGCATCCCCTTGCGGTTCGTCCTGAAATCAGGCGAGCCCTTTGCCCTGGCAGGCATCTGGGAGGTCTGGAAGGACCCCGCAACCGGCCTGTGGGTCCGCTCGTGCGCTATCATCACCACCGAGCCCAACGAGCTTATGGCGCCCATCCACAACCGGATGCCCGTCATCCTGCCCGCCGAAGGCGAGGCGCTGTGGCTTTCGGCAACCGGCTCGGACATTGCGGCCCTGAGCGCCTTCCTGAAGCCCTATCCTTCTGAGAGAATGGAGGCCTATCAGGTTTCAGACCTCGTCAATTCCCCCCGCAGCAACGGGCCGGAGTGCATTGCGCGCATCGAATCACTACTTTGAAGGAGGCGTCCCACCATGACCCTAGGCAAGGACGTGAAACTCGGCGTGGCCCTGCCGCAGATATTCCCCGATGGCATAGACACGGACCTGGTGCGGGACTTCGCCGGCATCGCGGAGGATGCGGGCTTCCACAGTCTCTGGACGCAAGAGCAGGTGCTGGGATCGGCAAATGTCTTGGAACCGCTCAGCTTGTTGAGCTACACAGCAGCGGAAACCTCCTCCATCTACCTCGGTGTTTCAATCCTGGTCCTTCCCCTGCGCAACCCTATCACCCTCGCCAAGCAAGCGGCAACCCTCGACCAGCTCAGCCGCGGCCGGTTCATCCTTGGCATCGGCATCGGCAACTTGTCCCCCCTCTACGCCGCCACCGGCACGCCGGAAGACGCCCGCGTCCGCCGCTTCCAGGAGAGTATGGCGGTCATGAAGGCCCTCTGGACCAAACCGGCGACGACCTTCGAGGGCCGTTTCTTCAAGCTCAAAGACGCCACAATGGAGCCAAAGCCCGTGCAGAAGCCCCACCCGCCCATCTGGTTCGGCGGACGCCATCCCGATGCCCTCATGCGCGCGGTCCGGCACGGCAACGGCTGGATGGGCGCGGGCAGCTCGACCCTGGAAGACTTCAAGCTATCCGTTGCCGAGATCCAGGCGCTCCTCCAGGCGGCAGGCATTGACCCAACCTCCTTCGGCATCTCCAAGCGCGTCTACCTGGCCGTGGACGACGACCGCTCCCGCGCCGAGCAGCGCCTGCGCTCCTGGTTCGGCTACTACTACCGCAACGCGGATATGGCCAACCGCGTCTGCATCTGGGGCAGCCAGTCCTACATCCGGGAACGGCTGGAAGAGATCGCCGAAGCAGGGGCCGACCATCTCCTCCTCAACCCCGTCTACGACCACCTCGAGCACCTGGAGAAGTTCGCCCGCCTCCGCGACGCCCACTAGCGGCGACCTGCAAGATCGGCTCAACGTCAAGAAATTCCGTTCGTGGTGAGCGTGTCGAACCACGGAGAAGGCGGCCCATGCTTTCTGCCCAAATGCCCGAACGGAAGGGGGATCCCTTATGACCCACGCAGGACACACCGCGCTGGTCACCGGCGCGGGACGCAACATCGGCAGGGCCATCGCTCTTGCCTTCGCCAGGGAAGGCGCAAACGTTGTCGTCAACGCCCGCAGCAACCGCCAGGAGGCCGAGGACGTGGCCCGCGAAGCCAGGGCAATGGGCGCGCAGGCCATCGCTGCGCTGGCCGACGTCTCCGACCCCGCGCAGGTGCAGGCGCTGGCGGAGCAGGCGCTGGGAGCCTTCGGCACGGTGGACATCCTGGTGAACAACGCCGCCGTGCGCCCAGGCCGCCCCTTTACAGACCTGGACTACGCCGAGTGGCGGCGCATCATCGGCATTGACCTGGACGGCGCGTTCCTCTGCACCAAGGCGTTCGTCCCGGGCATGATCGCCCAGCAGTGGGGGCGCATCATCAACCTGGCGGGGATGATGGCCTACGAGGGCCACGCGGGCTACACGCCTGTCTCAGCGGCGAAGATGGGGCTGGTAGGCCTCACGCGGTCGCTGGCCGTGGAGCTGGCCCCCCACAACATTCTGGTGAACTGCGTCTCGCCGGGGACGATTGACACGGCGAACCCGCAGACAGACGCCATGACACCCCAGCAGCGGGCCGGCGCCGCCGCCCAGCGCGCCGCCCGCGTCCCCCTTGGCCGCCTCGGTACGCCCGAGGAGATAGCGGCGGTCTGCGTCTTCCTGGCCTCAGAAGGCGGGGGCTACATCTCCGGCCAGACCATCCACGTAAACGGCGCGGCGGACAGGAGGTGAAGAGGGGGTCTTCTAAGGTCAGCGAGGCGCACTGTCATTCTGGAGCGAGGTGGTCAAAAACCTCCGGCCTCAATGACGCTCCGACTCGCGAAGAATCCCTCACGACGACCGCCTATCGTGGGGCCACGGCTCCGACTACGTCGCGAGTCCACGACAACGTCGGGACAGTGGCCCGTCGCTCGCTTCTTTCACTAGCCCCTCGCCCAGGACCACCGAAAGACTCTGGCCTAACGCCCGGACTCGCTAACAACCGTAGTGGATTTTGTATCCGCCAACAATTCTGCCTCCACCTCTTCCCAAGGAATCGTCTTGCCTTCCTTGATCTCCCGGATGCTCTGCCGTAGCTGCGCCATCGTCTCCGGGTCGCTCATGATCTCCATGGTCTCCAACAGGGACTCAAAGTCCCCCCAAGAGAGGATCGCCAGGACCGGCTTGCCCCGGCGAGTGACCCGCACGACCGCTGGTCCTGCTTCCAACTTCTCGGGCAGGCTCAGCAGTTCCTTCCGCACACCAACAATGCTCAGCTCTGTCGTCTTCATTGCCATAGCTGTTTCCCTCCTAAAGTATCCCCCGCCGCACCAGTCGTTCCGCCACCGCGTACACGTCGCCCCGGTCACCCTCCCGTCGAATGCCAACCAGCGCCACGATCACCTTGTCGTCGCCTCGCTCAACGCGGTAAATGATGCGGTACCGCTGGCCAACCGCCCTCACGCTGTAAAACCCTTTCAGTTCGTCAGTGAGGGGCTTCCCTTGCTTCTCAGGCTCGTCTGCTAATGCCCTGATGCGCTGGGCGAGCAACCCTCGTATTCTGGTGTCCTTAACGGCAAGGAGAGATGCCCGCGCACTTGGGGTCGCTTCGATGCGGTACACCATTGGTGCTCCCTTGATTTATGTCATGAGTGTACATCTATATGTACGCATGGTCAAGGAAGCGTGTCCACTCACCGAAAATGCTACCGAAGGAGGTAAGGTTCCCTCACCCTTATCTCCTTTCCTAAAGGGAAGGGATATAATGCTGCCAGAGGAGAAATGCTATGCAGCCCAAGTGGAGAGAGTACATCGTAAGCACCCCTGGGACGCTGCGAGGGAAGCCCAGGATTCAGGGCACAAGGATTCCGGTGAGCCTGGTGCTGGGCTATCTGGCAGCAGGCTACAGCATTCAACATGTCATTGAAGAACTGCCTGACCTTGCCCCAACACAGATAGCGGCATGCCTTGACTATGCCCGGGGGCCTTCATCTCCGGGCAGACCATCCACGTGAACGGCGCGGCGGACAGGAGATGGAATAACCTAACATCGAGTCTAATCTAAGGGCAGGCGTACGACATGGCTTACTTTCACGAAGTAGAAAAGGTCAGGGCCCAGTTCCCAAGCCAGTGGCCACTGTTCCTGCAACAATTGACAATCTCCGGCTTTCATGGCTGGGACGGACAAGTAATCAATTTTCAGTTCCCGGTAACAGTCGTGGTTTCCGAGAACGGCGGGGGCAAGAGCACAATATTGTCTGCAGCGGCCTGCGCGTATCAGCATGAAGAGGCTGAGAGCTCATACTACGCATCAGAGCTGTTCAGGGATACACCGTGGGAACGAATATCCTCGGCTGAGATTCACTATGTCGTAAAACAAGGAAACAACATTCGCCAGTTTTCCATCGGCAAACCGTCACGGCGATGGAGAGGTTACGACAAACGTCCCAAGCGAAACGTCTATTATTTTGACTTAGGGCGCACGTCTCCAATCGTGGAGCAGATTGGCATAAGAAAAGTCACCAAAAGAGGTGTTGAGGAACTGTTCTCGATTGACATTGAGCCCGAGATGCTCAAGTGGTTCCGATATGTGATGGGGAGGGAGTATACCAGCGCCCGTATCGCCGTTGCAGACGCAGACCCCAATGTACCAATAGGGATACTAGGTCTACCATTTGGGGAGTACTCCGAGTTCCACCAAGGCGCTGGCGAATACTCCACGCTTGCGCTTTGGAGCCGACTGCAGACCGTTGATCCCAACTCTCTCGTGCTAGTTGACGAAGTGGAAGCCTCTCTGCATCCCAGGGCTCAACGACGCATTATCCACTTTCTCTTGTGGCTCGCGAGGCAAAAGAGACTTCAGGTCGTCCTTACCAGCCACAGCCCCTACATCTTGGCTGAGTTGCCCCCGGAAAGTCGTTTGCTGCTGCTGCAAACCAAGGAGAGGAGAGAGATTGTTACCGCCCCTTCCGTTGAGTTCGCGCTTTCATCAGTAGACGACCAACTTCACCCTGATATGTATGTTTTCGTTGAAGACAGCGAATCCCGGACAATGGCAAGGGAACTGCTTGCCTCGCAAAGTCAAGACGTCATAAACAGACTTGCTATTGTAACCGTTGGACCCTCCAACGTTGTGAAACTCTTGGGAGGGTTATGCAAAGCTTCGAAACTGCCAATTCGTGGCATTGGCG
Source organism: Chloroflexota bacterium (assembly GCA_016210395.1). Classification (GTDB taxonomy): domain Bacteria; phylum Chloroflexota; class Dehalococcoidia; order Lucifugimonadales; family JACPCL1; genus JACPCL1. Next base: position 18,409 of record JACQUI010000307.1, read on the forward strand.
TTTTGGACGCTGATGAACGTGATGGCAATTGTATTTCCTTGCCTGGTTCCGAGGCACCCGAGCGAGAAGTGTTTTCCGACCTCAAGAAAGCAACCTGGCCAGATCTGGCGGAGCGCTTTGGCCTGGAAGGGTCCTTCGTCGCAAGATCCCTTGAGGATTCGATGCTTTCACCTGATCACCATTCGTGGGTGTCAAGTCTTTCCGCTAGGCTCATCGTCTCTTCGGACGTGGCATGGAGTACCTTGGTAAGCGTCTGGGTGAAGCGATGCGTTGACCCAGCTACCAGGTCAAATTTCGTGAAAGCCATATTGGACAACCTAGGATGAGGGGCACAAAGCCGCTTCAGAAGAATAGTTGGTACCGGCAAGGGGATTCGAACCCCTGGTCTCCACCTTGAAAGGGTGGCGTCCTAGGCCTCTAGACGATGCCGGCG
>JACQUI010000315.1 GCA_016210395.1 Chloroflexota bacterium
ACTCGTTCCATGGCGAATGGAACTACACCATCAACCCTCGTCAAAGGCTCACATCTGTTCCAGTTATTTCGTCATGACGCCTTAGCAAGGTGCAAGCGACGTCACGGCCTCCTGCTCACGCCAGACGCCTCCTCAGGCCCCAGAAGCTCGTCAACGCCGGTCTGCACCTCCCCCTTCTCATCTTTGTCGAACCAGGCAAAGAAGACGATGGCCATGAACACCAGATAGAAAAGGGCGCCGGGGATCTTCATGATGAGACCCGCAAGCTGCTGGTCCGCTGCAGGCGAGAGGCCCCACAAGCGGGGGACTTCTCCATACCACGGGTAGAGGACCTTGTGAGAAAAGGTGATGGCAGCGCCAATGACTCCCATAGGCAGCGACATGGCAAAGAGATAGAGCGTCTGTATGGGGTAGCTGGCCCTGGGCGCATCTCCGGAAGGGCTGAGGATGGGCCACCAACCAATGAGCGCCGCGCCCAGGAACAGCAGGTGCTCCAGCACGTGCGGAGCGTGCGCGCGGAGGGTCAGGTCATAAAGGAACGGGAGGTGCCAGATACCCAACACGCCGTTGAAGATGAAAAACGCCGGCAGGGGCTGGGTAACCAGCCTGAGGACCCGCAACGTGAAAGGCAGACGCCACAGGGGACGAAGCAGCCAATCAGGTGTTCCGGCCAGGAGCAGCGGGGGAGCAATGAGCACCAGCATCAGGTGCTGGACCATATGCGCGCTGAACAGGTAGCTGTTTGCCAGCTCGTGAATCGCAGACGTCAGCGCTACATAGATCACGACGACGCCGGCCGTGAAATAGGCAGCCTTCTTCGCGCTGGCCTCTTCCGCCCAGCCGTACCGCCGCCGCAGGGGGCCAATCCCCCACAAGTACAAACCCTCCAGCAGCAGGAGGCCCAGGACTACGTCCTGGTGGAAGTGCCACTGGAGCCAGGAGAAGGACGCAGCATGGGCGCCCGGTACTTCCATGTGCAGTTGTCCTATCTCTTGTGCCCAGACCGCACCAAAGCAGCAGCGCCGATGAGGACGAAGAGGGCAAGCAGCAGCGCCCCTGCGACAGCGTAGGGCTCTTTCACCCCAGCCATCTCCTCCCTTGCCCCGGCCAAAGCGAGAAGCGCCTCACCAATCCCGGCAATAAGCCCCACGGCCAAAAGAACAGCCGCAACGGGGACCCAGAAAGCCGACAGAAGTCTCTCTCGCATATCCCTTCTCCCTTATCGTGTACCGTCCGATCAGAACAAAACCCCGAACAGCGCCATGAGGGCAGTGATGACGGCAACAGTCAGGAACAAGCCTCCCACGAACAAGGCCGAAAACAACCTGTGGTCGAACCGGAGGTGCATGTAGAACATGGCCACCATTGCAAACTTTGTGGCGGACAGCACCCCAAGGACCGGGAGCAGCATGCTGCCAACACCCTCCAAATAGACAACCCCAACCTCCATCAACGTGATGGTGCTCAGGATAAGCGCAATTGCGATGTACTTGGCCGGCGTAGGGTGGCCCGGACGATGTGTCTGGTTTATCGCTTCCATGCTGTCCTGCCTACGTCACGATGTTAGGTGCTTCCACAAGGTAGACGACGGTGAAGATGACAATCCATACCACGTCCACGAAGTGCCAGTAGAGCCCCGCCAGCTCGATGTTCAGGTGCTGCTGAGGCGTCACTTTGTTTCGCATCGCCCGCAGCCAGAACGACAGCAGAATGATAACCCCCACGGTCACGTGAAGGCCGTGGAAGCCGGTGAGAGTGAAGAAGCTGGAGCCGAACAAGTTGGATTTGATCGTCAGGCCATGCTCTACGAACGTGGTGAACTCGAAATACTGCCCGCCGAGGAAGGTTGCGCCCAGGAGCGCCGTAGCCAGCAACCAAATTCTCAGGCCGCGCAGGTCGCCCCGCTGGATGGCGGCCAGCGCCAGCACCATGGTCAAGCTGCTCATCAGCAGCACGAAGGCGCTCACCGAGGTGTACGGGATGTTGAACACCTCATGCGGGTACGGGCCAACCAGGCTCTTGCCGTGATAGAGGAGGTAGGTTGCAACCAGAGAGCCGAAGAAGAGGCAGTCCGAACCCAGGAAGGCCCACATGAGGAGCTTCCGATTGTCCAGGCCGGTTGTCGTCTCTGGATGCGCTGCGTGCGATACTGCCGCTGCCATGAAGGTATTGCTCCTGTTTCAGCCATCAGGATGCTGAACAACTCTTTCAATCATCTCCCTGACACCATTCTGGTCAGAAAGGGGGAAGAATTTGAGTTTGAGGGACACCCTCAAACTCCCAGCAAAGGGCTTCGCCCCTCTGCACTCTCTTTTTCCCGCAGCCAGCTATTCTTCGTGCCCAGGCTCTTCTGGGCCGGCCGGCTCAAACGCCCAACCGTAGGCCCCGAACAGGAGCACGACGATACCCAAGAGTCCTACGACGACCCCAGGTATGACCGCCGCCCGAGAGATCGCGACCCCCGCCCCTGCCAGTCCCAGTCCCATAGCGGTGACAAATGGGAAATACGAAAGCCCCGGAACGTGAATGCCGCTCGCATCTTCCTCGTGTTGCCCTTCCGCTTCTCGCTCCATCGTCTGCGGGTCTGCGCCGCCTCTGGCAGGAGCTCCCGGATGCCTTTGCGCCTCCAAGCGAAGCTCCATCGTCTGGGGGTCAGATGCGCCGCCCCTGGGGATGGGAATGGCCCTGCCATCCGCTGCCTCTGCGTATTTCTGATGCCAGAAGTCATCTCTCGCGTGCACGTGGGGTACGACACGGAAATTGTAGAGAGGGGGCGGCGAGGGAATAGCCCATTCCAGGGTGCGGCCATCCCACGGGTCCGCTGGAGCGTCGTGGGGCTTGCGCATCGTTGTGACGACATTCCAAACAAAGACCATGACCCCCACGCCAATGGCGTATGCGCCAAACGTGGAGATGAGGTTCCACAGGTCCCATCCCATGGATGACTCATAGGTGTAGATGCGTCGAGGCATGCCGTCCAGGCCAAGCCAATGCATCGGCGCAAAGGCAATGTTCATGCCGATAAACATCAGCGCGAAATGCAGCTTGCCCAGCCCCTCATGCAACATGCGCCCCAAGAACTTGGGGAACCAGTAGTAGACGCCGGCGAAGAGTCCCATAATGGCGCCTCCGAACAGGACGTAGTGGATGTGCGCAACGATGTAGTACGTGTCCTGCTGCTGCGCATCCGAAGGCGGGGAGGCATGGGACACGCCGCTCAAACCGCCGACGATGAAGAGGGCTATGAATCCTACCGCGAACAGCATCGGCGTCTTCAGCTCCAGCGAGCCTCCCCACACGGTGCCGATCCAGTTGAAGATCTTCACGCCTGTGGGGACGGCGATGAGCATCGTCGTTATGGCAAACGTTGCGTTGGCAACGGCGCCCAAGCCTACGGTAAACATGTGGTGGCTCCAAACGCCCCAGCCCATGACGCCGATGAAGACGCCTGAGAACACCACGAAGGGATAGCCGAACAGGGGCTTCTTGGAGAACGTGGGCAATACTTCCGACACTATCCCCATTGCAGGCAGGATGAGAATGTAGACTTCAGGATGGCCAAAGACCCAGAAGAGGTGCTGCCAAAGGATGGGGTCGCCGCCGGCCGCCGGGTTGAAGAAGTTGGTCCCCATGAACCTGTCGAAGCCCAGCTCTATCAAGGCTATGGTGATCACAGGCATTGCCGTGACGAGCAGGAATGAGGTCACCAGCGTCATCCAGGTGAACACCGGCATACGCATGAGTGTCATGCCCGGCGCCCGCATGTTCAGAATGGTGACAAGGAAGTTTAGTGCCCCCGCGACGGATGAGACGCCAAGGGTAAGTAGGCCCAGGACGTAATAGTCCATGCCCCGTCCAGGTGAGAACGTTGACGTTGTGATGGGCGCGTAGGCAAACCAGCCGTCGCCGGGGGCGCCGCCAAAAAGCCAGCCTGCGTTCAGGAGCAACCCGCCAAAGAGGAAAACCCAGTAGCTGAGGGCGTTCAGACGGGGGAACGCAACGTCCCGCGCGCCGATCTGCAACGGCACGACGAGGTTGAAGAAGGCAACGCTCATGGGCATGATCGCCAGGAAGATCATGGTGAGAGCGTGCATAGTGAAGATCTGGCTGAAGATGTCGGGGCTCACGGCCGTGCTGCCGGGCCGCATAAGCTGCGTGCGGATGGTCAGCGCCTCAAGACCGCCCAGCAAGAAAAAGGCGATGGCGGTCGTGCCGTACATGATGCCGATGCGCTTGTGGTCAACGGTGACCACCCAGCTCCATGGGCCGGAGTACGTAGTGGGACGGCGCAAGTACCAGGGCAGCGCGCCAGTAACTGTTGCCATTCGGATTCCTCCGTGACCTCACTCAGAGGCGGGCCTCACGCGCGCCCGGCCAAAAGCGTGTCTCTTTACTTGAGGCTCTGCAAATAGGACACCAACTCCGTGATGTCTTCGCTGGACAACGCGAGGCCCGACGTGTGATACGCGCCTGCAAGCTGCTTCATGCGGTTGCCGGGTTTGATGGCGTCGGGGTCTTCAAGCCACCGGCGCAAGTTCTCGTCGGTCCTCTCTACCAGACCCGCTGCAAGCATGGCCCTTGAGGCGAAATGGGTCAGATTAGGCGCCGGATACCGCCCTGGGCCTTCCCGGCGCGCCGCCGCTTGCTCGCGGAAGGCCGCCATGCGCGCCTCTTGGGTCCCCTCTGGGTCTTGCCCGGTCACCGTATGGCAAACCGTGCACCCCTTGATGCCGAACACCAAAGACATGGGCGCCGCCGCAGGCGATTGCTGGCCGGCCACCCACTGGTCAAAATCTCCTTGCGTCTGCGCAACAACCTTGAACCGCATTTGAGCATGGGCTGTTCCGCAGAACTCCGCGCACTGGCCAAAGAAGACGCCTGCCTCATCCGCCTCAAACCACATGGTATTCACGCGCGTGGGTATCATGTCGGTCTTACCTGCGAGCTTGGGCACCCAGAAGCTGTGGATGACATCGTCCGAAGTAATCTCCAAGGCCACGGGCTTGTTGACTGGGATATGCAACTCATTGGCCGTGGTAATCCCCAACTGAGGGTAGTTGAACTCCCACCACCACTGGTGGCCCACCACCTCAACCTGCACCACGTCCCCTTTTGGAGTCTCGGCCTGGGCAAAAATTGTGGTCACCGTGGGAACGGCGATGACTGCCAGAATGATTGCCGGAAGTATCGTCCAGGTCAATTCGAGAGGCGTATTGCCGTGGGTTTGCTTGGGCAGACCTACTTGCCCCGGCTTGCGGCGGAACCGCACGACCGCGAGGACCAGCGCTCCTTCGACGACGACGAAGACAAAGGCGGCGGTCCAGAAGATGATCTGGAACAACGTGAGCTGGTCTCTGGCAATCGGCCCCGCAGGACCGAACGTTGACTGATCGTGGGAGGGGAAACAGGCCGACAACAAGAACAGAACGGGGAACAGCAAAGCGACCGATGCAATGCGCGACACGAAACGCCCGCTACGAACCACCTTCACTCCCCTATCCTGATGTATTGCACGACCGGCCTCCCAAGGGATCCTGCGCGGCCCGTCGTGAAAGTCTTCACACCCAGAAAACTCATCTAGACAACTTATATCAGAATTGCCGAAGCGGCGTCAAGGGTTTCTTGGTGCGTTTGCATCAATAATTGATGATGTATCTGCACCATTCAAGAATGCGACGGCTATGCTATAGTGAATCTGGACTCAGCGCATCCGGACGGCTTCTGTGGCCTCCCCTCGCTTTAGCCCTTTTCCGTCAAGGGAGAGAAAGAGTTGCATACCTTTCGGACAATCGCCGAATGAGCGCCAAACAGACAGGAATAGGTACACGCCAGACTCAGGGAATCGCGGCGGGTCGAAGCGCAGCCCCTCCCAAACAGTTCAGCAGGCCCTTCCTTGCCCTGCTCATCGCCGCCAGTGCAGCGGTATTCGTATTGGTAACCATCGGCGGGACGGTGCGAGTGACTGATTCCGGCCTGGGCTGTCCCGACTGGCCTCTCTGCCACGGCAGGATCATACCCCCGTTCCAGTTCAACACCCTTGTGGAGTACACCCACCGGCTGGCCGCCAGCATCACAAGCCCCCTCATCCTCTTGGCGGCGATTGTGGCGTGGTGGCGGTACAGGGCCTTTCCCCTTATCACCGTACCCCTCACCATCACCCTGGTGCTGCTGGGCGTAGAGGTAATCCTTGGCGGGATCACGGTGCTCACAGAGCTGCCGCCCGCCATTGTCACGGTGCACCTGGCCATCGCGGAAAGCATCTTCGCCCTGTTGCTCACGACGCTCATCTGGTACTGGACGAAGCCGGAAGCGGCTTCCCGCACCGCTACGGCGCTGCGCCCCTGGGCCATGTGGGGGGCCCTTGCGGCTTTCGCCGTCCTGCTGTCGGGTTCCTACATCGTGGGCCAGGGCGCCGGAAGCGTCTGCACGCGGTGGCCTCTGTGCGACGGCGGCCTCTTTCCATCCCTGCCCATCCAGTGGCTGCACATGGTCCACAGGGCTCTCGCCGCCGCAGGGGGATTGCTTGCCCTCTACGTTGCGGCTAAGGCGTGGACCGCCAAGGGCGCTGCCCCAAGCGTCCGTTGGGCGGGCACGGCCATTGCCCTCGCCGCCGTAGCCCAGACCCTTGTGGGTGCAGCCAACCCGTGGACGCAGTTCTCGGCGCCAGCGCGCATCACGCACCTGAGCCTCGCCACGGCAATGTGGGGGAGCACCGTTGTCCTGGCGGCAATGGTCTGGCGGCCATTGCCCGGAGGCCAAGGGGAAGGACGCCTGGGTCTTGTGGGGTTCATCGCCGACTACCTGGCCTTGACGAAACCCCTCATTATCATGCTCTTGCTCCTCACCGCGTTGACCAGCATGTTCCTGGCAGCCGGGGGCCCTCCACCTGCCTCAATGGTGCTTCTCGTCCTGATCGGGGGAGCGCTGGGAGCGGGCGGCGCCAACGCCATCAACCACGTTCTCGACCGGGACATTGACGAGTCCATGGCAAGGACGCGGGTCCGCCCCATCCCTGGACAGCGCATCACCCCTGCCAAAGCGATGGCATTCGGCGTAGTCCTCAACGTCATCGCATTCATCATGCTGGGCGTTTGGGTCAACCTGCTCAGCGCCTTCCTGACCCTTGGCGCATCGCTCTTCTACATCTTCATCTACACCATCTGGTTGAAGCGCAGGACGGTGCAGAACATCGTCATCGGCGGCGCGGCAGGGGCCTTCCCGCCCCTCATTGGGTGGGCGGCAGTGACCGGCAGCCTGTCTTTGCCGGCGTGGTATCTCTTCGCCATCGTGTTCTTCTGGACACCGCCTCACTTCTGGGCGCTGGCCATCATGATGCAGAACGACTACGCCAAGGCCAAGGTCCCTATGATGCCTGTTGTGCTTGGAGTGAAAGCGACAACGAGGCAGATACTTTTGCACAGCCTGGTCCTGGTGACGCTGACGGTGCTGCTGGTCACCGTGCAACCCTTGGGGTGGCTCTACGCCGCTGCGGCGGGCTTGCTGGGCGCTTACTTCCTCTACCGTGCGTGGCGGCTGTTCCGCAATCCCGGGATACCTGCAGCCCGGCGGCTCTACCTCTACTCGCTGCTGTATCTGGCGCTGCTGTTCACAGCAGCCATCCTGAGCACGCTGCTGGGTGCATGATGCTCCTTCCTGGCATCAAACGCGGCCTGCGGTCTACGCCATTCCTGGCCGGGGCAGCTCTGGCCGTCTCGCTTTCTTGCTTCCAGGGCCAGGAGTTCCGGGGCACTGTGCTTGAGCCTCCGCTGGAGGCCACCCCCTTCCAGCTACACGATCAGTTCGGACGACCCACCTCCCTTGGCAACTTCTCGGGCAAGATCGTCGCGTTGACATTCCTGTACACCAACTGCCCCGACGTTTGCCCGCTCACTGCGGAGGCGCTGCGGAAAGCCCATGCTGCGCTGGGCGATGACGCCGACGGCGCTGCGTTCCTAGCCATCACCGTTGACCCTGCGCGGGATACCGTCGAGCAGGCCTATCGCTTCTCACAGAGCAAAGGAATGCTGGACAAATGGCGTTTCTTGACGGGCAGCGCCGATGAGCTTGAGCAGGTGTGGCAGGGGTACTTTGTGGCGGCAGAAGCGTACCGTGAAGGCGAAGGCAGCGCGACCGAGCGGCTGAGCCAGGCGGCGCTGGCCGAGGAAACGCACCTGGGGGCCGTGTCGCCGTATCTGGTGACGCATCAGGCCCCCGTGTACCTTATTGACCGGAAGGGGTACATCAGGGTGCTCCACTCAGACGTGACGGCAGACGTGGAGCCGCTGGTGAAGGACATGAGGACGCTGCTTCAGGACCAGCGCTAGGGTGGCGGGGCAATCGTGGTAAGATAACCGTGAGTTGGGAGGGCTAACCTATGGCGACAACGAAGACCCTGCTTACAGCCGAACAGCTTGCCGGAATGCCCGATGACGGCCGCAGGCTTGAGCTGGTGAAGGGAGAGCTGGTAGAGATGCCGCCCACTGGAGGAGACCACGGAGAGGCATCATTCAATATCGCCATGCTCCTGGGTATCTTCATCAAGGAGCATCACGCCGGCAAAGGGTACGGCGCAGAGACTGGCTTCGTCATTAGCCACGACCCAGACACTGTGCGGGCGCCTGACGTAGCCTTCATCTCTCGTGAACGGCTTCAGGCCGGACCACAACAAGGCTTCGTTACCACCATCCCTGACCTCGTGGGCGAGGTTGTTTCCCCTTCAGACACTGCACCTACGGTTCAGGCCAAGGTAGAAGACTGGTTGTCGGTGGGCGTTCGCATAGTCTGGGTGGTCTACCCTAACACCCGGTCGGTGGTCGTCTACCAACCAGACATGACCGCCAGAGTGCTCACTTACGGTGATACCCTGGCCGGCGACCCGGTGTTGCCCGGCTTTGCGTGCAAGGTCAGCGAGCTGTTTTCCTAGGCCAGCGGGTCACGCCTGCTTTTGGCAATAGGCGTACAGGGCATCGTAGACGGGGAACAGGCGCTCCAGTTTGGCGTGATCATCCGGGCAACACAGGGCCATACCTTCAGACAGGGCCCGCAATCCTGCCGACTCCGGCGCGCAAGTGACATCCTCGGGCACGTCTGCGCCGTGGACGATCAGGGCCAAACGCTTCAAGGCCTGATCAGCCAGCGCGTAGTCCTCCACCAGGACCTCGAAGGTACACTTCCCGCCCCGGTGCCCGTAGTCCGCTCCATCTGCGTCAAAGGACCGGCCTCCCTCTCGCTTCGCCGTCCCCAAGACCTGGTCCCGTGGGACGAACAAAAACTCGGCCTGCGGGTCAATGAACTTCCTCACGAGCCAGGGGCAGGCGACTCGGTCCACCCTCGCGTTTTCCCGGGTTGTCCACTTCATACCCTCACCCTCCAACAGACATGACCTAGCTGAACCGGAACACCCGTGTGGCCACCACCGAGGACAGGACAATCCATGCGCCCAGGATCGCCAGCTCCCCTGGATAGTCCCAGAACGGCCTCGCTTCCAGCGCGACCCCCCGCATGGCGTCCAGCAGAGGCGCCAGCGGCAAGTACTCCACCACCTTGGCCAGGAACCCCGGCAACGACTCTTTGGGGAAGAACGTCCCAGAGAAGAACATCATGGGCATGGAGATGGCGTTGGCCATGCCATCGGCTGCCCGAACGTTTTTGGCCACCGCTCCAACGATGAATCCGATGTTCAGAAAGACGACGTTGGCGATAATGACCAGCATCAGGAGATAGAGGAAGTTTCCGTAGACGTGGCCGTTGAAGACGAGGATGCCCGCCGCCATGATGATGACCGCCTGGATCAAAGACAACACCAGAAAGGCGATGATCTGGGAGGCAAAGAAGGTGCGCACCTTCAGGGGCGTGGCAAGCATGCGCTTCAGGATCTTCTGCTCGCGGTACAGCGCCATGGCGGACGATAGCCCGATGATGGAGTAGGTCATGACGCCCATGCCCACGAAGCCCGGCAACAGGAAGTCAAAGTAGGTGAGGTTCTTTGCCTGAATAGCTTCCGGCTTCACGGTGAGCAGGAGCGGGGACTTGGTAATCTGGCGGTTGGCTTCCTCGACGAACCGCTGTATGGTCCCGACAATGATGCTGGCCGTTGGGTTGCTCTTGTCGTACAGCAGCTCGATGCCCACCGGTTCACCGCCAACACGCCCCATGGCTTCGCTGGCAAGATCCTTGGGGATGATGAGCAAATAGCTGGCCTGGCCCCCGGCTAGATCGCGCCGCGCCTTGGCCTCATCCTCTCGCTCGTCTACTTTGAAGCGCTCCAGCTTCGCCAGATTGGTCACCAGGGCCTTGGACATCTCGTCTTCAGCGTGGTCCACGATGAGGAGGTCAATGGTGGGCGGTTCATCCAAGCGGAACAGGCCAAAAATCGTGACGAATATGAGTGGGAACAGGAGCGCCCAGAAGAGGGCTTGCCTGTTCCTCAGGATCATCTTCAGATTTGCCAGGGTCAGCGGCGCAAGCATCCTTCGTCTCCTCAGGGCAGCTTTGCCCGACAATTCATGAGTCGCCTCTTCTTATCCGGCAGCGGTCGTATTCTCCCATCCACCCGCCCGTTCCCCGTAGGGGCGCGGCATGCCGCGCCCCTACGGGGAACGGGCGGGCAGCAGATGCCTTGCTCAGTCTCGGAGCTGGTGGCCTGTGAGAGCAAGAAACACATCTTCCAGGTTAGCGGGAACAACCTCCACATGGGCAAGGCGAAGGCCCTGACCGTTGGCCCAGCTCAGGAGCGCCTGCAGCGTGCGGGCCGCATCAGCGGAGCGCAAGCTGAACGCCCCGTCGCCGTCCATCTCCACGCCTTTGACGGCATCCAGCCCTGTCAGGTTGTCCAGGGCCATGTGGCCATCAACGATGACCTTGACCTCGTACGGCACGGGCAGGCCGCGCACCATGTTGCCCGGAGAATCCAGCGCAATGATCTTGGCGCGGTCCATGATGGCAACGCGCTGACACAGTAGTTGCGCTTCCTCCATGTAGTGTGTCGTGAGAACGATGGTTCGTCCCTCTTTGTGGATCGTCTGGATGAACTCCCACAGGTTCCGGCGAGCCTGAGGGTCCAGGCCGGTGGTAGGCTCGTCAAGGAAGACTACCTCCGGATCATTGACTAGCGCTGCAGCGATGGTAAAGCGCTGCTTCTGCCCGCCGGAAAGCTTGCCAACAGTGGAGTTCGCCTTGTCGGAAAGGCCAACCTTGGCCAGGAGGTCGCTGGGGGCCATCCGCCTGGGATAGAAGCGGCCGAAGAGGTTCAGAATCTCCGTAAGGGTCAGGTACTCAAAGTACGCGGAAGCCTGAAGCTGCACGCCAATGCGTTCTTTGATCTTTTCCTGTTCTTTGAGGGTGTCCATGCCGAGGACCAGCGTGCGGCCTGCGGTCGGCTGCTGGAGGCCTTCAATGATTTCCAGCGTTGTGGTCTTGCCGGCACCGTTGGGGCCGAGGATGCCGAAGATTTCGCCTTTGTGGACTTCAAAAGAAATGCCGTCAACTGCGGCGAAGCTGCCGAACTTCTTGACCAGGCCTTCAACTTGAATGGCTTCATTCATTGTGAATCCGGGCGCCCCTACAAGCAGCGGACATGAACCTATCCAACCGACCTATTGTATTCCTGTCGCTGGCCACAATGCCAGATTCACCGGAGCAGTTGAGTCCTGGCTGCGGCAAGCACGTCCCGCGCTGCACCGTAGTCCCGGCGGCCGCTGCGCAGAATGGGCGGCACGAGGTAGATAGTGCGGAGGCCGGCCGCAAGGAACTCCCCCAACTGCTCTTGCGCAATGTCTGCGCCGGAACGGCCCTTGTCCATGTCCTCACGGACCTTCGCGGGCACGTCCCCGAACAAGAGACCGTCCTTCGCAGGGACCGGCAGGCCGTAGAAGATGGGCTTCGGGAACGGCTGACCCGCCTGTTGGCGGTACGCCTCGTGGAACCGCTTCGCCAGGGCCACGTCGTAGAAAGTTTGGGCCAGGAAAAAGTCCGCGCCGGCCTGGACCTTGGCATGCGCCGTGCGGGCCTCCTGTTCGACACCCTTGCCGAAGTCCATCACCGCGCCGGCGCAGAACGCCGTGGGCGCGCGCAGCTTCAGGCCCCGAAAGTCATCGCCGTGGTTCAGACGCGCAATGTCCTGGATGAGCGCCGAGGGATGATAGTCGTTGACCTCCTTGAAGGATGCCCGCTCCTTTTCGGTGAGGCCATCGCCCTGGAGGACAACCACGTTTTCGAGGCCGAGCGCCTGCGCGCCGAGCAGGTGATTCTGAACGGCCAGCCGGTTCATATCGCGGCAGGCCAGGTTGAAGATGACCTCCTGGCCGTGTTGGGCGATGAGATAGGCCATGACCGTAGAGTCAACGCGCACGGACTTGCCGGGGCTGTAGGCGACGCAGACGAAATCAGCGCCGGCCTCCCTGACCTGCGCAATGGCGGAGAGGTCCGCCCCTCTGGGCGGCGAGAAGTCGCAGATGAACACGGGGCGGCCCTGGGACTGGGCCAGCTTCTGAATGACAGTGGTCATGCCGTTCTGAGCCCCCTTCCCTGCTCCCCAAGGGAAGCAAAACTATGATTGCTTTCCTGTGGGTTTGATTGGATTTTCCCCTGTTTTCTTGAGGCGGCCACCGCGAGAGAGAGTCATCGAGTAGTCACATCAGGCCGGGTGCAGCCTTCAGGCGACCTCCTGGCCCCTGGTAAGGATAGCAGGAAGCGTCACGAAGGAGAAAGGGACGAGCGGCGGCTCCCGGGCAACGTTGACAAGCCCTGGGTTCGCACGGAAGATGAAGGGCACATCGGGGCGTGCTGTCCCCTCAAACCCGCAAGGAGACCAGATGAAAGCTATCCAGATTGCCCAGACCGGCGGCCCTGAAGTGCTGAAGTACGTTGACGTCCCGGATCCCAAGCCGGGCCCCGGCCAGGCGCTCATCGAGGTAAAGGCCGCCGGCGTCAACTTCATGGACATCTACAACCGCTCCGGCCTGTACCGCATCCAGGTCCCCATGATCCTTGGCGGCGAAGGCGCGGGCGTTGTGGCGCAGGTGGGCGCGGGCGTTACCGACGTGAAGGTAGGCGACCGCGTGGCATGGGCCAGCGGCGGCTCCTCCTACGCCGAGAAGATGGTGAACCAGGCGGACAGGCTGGTGCCTATGCCCGCGGGCGTGAGCTTTGAGCTTGCGGCCGCCGCCATGCTGCAAGGCATGACAGCCCACTACCTGAGCCATGACACCTACCCCCTGAAGAAGGGCGACACCTGCATCGTCCACGCAGGCGCAGGGGGCGTGGGCCAGCTCCTCATCCAGATGGCCAAGATGCGCGGCGCCACAGTCATCGCCACCGTCTCCACAGAGACCAAGGCGAAGCTTGCGAAATCCCTGGGCGCCGACCACGTGGTCCTGTACACGCAGCAGGACTTCGCCGAGGAGACAAAGGGGATCACCGGCGGCAAGGGTGTCGAGGTTGTGTACGACTCCGTAGGAGCGACGACCTTTGAGAAGGGATTGGACGTCCTGAAGCCCCGTGGGTACATGGTGCTGTACGGCCAGTCCAGCGGCCCCGTGCAGCCTGTCAGCCCCTTCACGCTACAAGGCAAGTCGCTCTTCCTGACACGGCCCGGCCTGGGGCACTACACGGCCACGCGGGAAGACTTGGTGCGCCGCGCCACCGACGTGTTCAACTGGATCGCTCAGGGCAAGCTGAAGCTGCAAATTTTCGGGACGTACCCGCTGAGGAACGCGGCAGAAGCGCATCGCCACCTGGAGAACCGCGAGACGACGGGCAAGCTGCTGCTGACGCCCTGAGGGGGGTGGCCTTTCCTGTCTCTCTGGCAGCATAACGATAGCCGGCTTGTCCAGTCGTAGGGGCGGGTTTCGAGCCGCCCCTACGGGTTGGCGGCATTGCGAGATACGTCGTTGCCGGAGACGTTTGCCCTATTGTGAGACAGGCTTACAATGGCTCCCCCTTCCCATACGGGAAGGGGGAGCCAGAGGGCGTTTAGGCTGAGACCGGCTTCAGAACACGGCGATGGGGTTCACAGGCGACCCTGTGCCGCCGATGACGTTCAGCGGGTTGATGGTCAGCATGAACTCATAGCGGCCCTCTTCCGCGCAGGCCCTGGCAAGCGGCTCCAGCAGGGCGTTGTCCACCAGGGCAATCCCGTACGCGAAGATGGCGCCGTGGACTTCCCAGGCAAGCTGGTAGTCGTTGGGGCGGCAGTCCATCATGTCCCACACGAGCACCGAGACATCGTACTCCCGCAGGAAGCCCAGGCAGGAGGCATGCAGTCCCGGGCGCTCGGGAAGGCCGCCCCAGACGCCGCCGTGCTCTTTGGCATAGGCCTCGCGCCCGCTGTAGACCATGACGGCGTCGCCCGGTGCCAGGGTGATGCCTTCCTCCTTGGCGATGTCCTCCAGCTCCCAGCCCTGGACCGGCGCGTCCTGGGTCACATAGGGCTTGCCCCGGTGCTTCGGCACGTCCAAGAGCACGCCCCGGGTCAGAATGCCGTTGCTCCACTGGTCAATGGTCCCGTACTTTGCGCCGGTGTAGGTGATTACCTCTTCCGGCTTCTTGCCGTCCCACATGCCGTTGCTATCCCACACGTGGCACAGCGCGTCTATGTGCGTGCTGGCGGTGCCGTGATAGAAGATGCCGTAGTAGTCCATTGCGACGCCGCCGCCATAGGGACGCGGCTCCGAGAACATGTAGTGATGGGCGGGCCTGGGGTTTTCGACGGATGGCGCGACGGGGAACGGGCGGCTGGCCGAGACCGTGCGGCCCTTGCGGGCCAGCTTGACGGCGGCAAGGCGCTTTTCCGGGGTGATGAGGTTGATGGCGCCGGCTGAGCCTTTATCCCCCCAGCGGCCCCAGTTGCGGCGGTCCCGCAGCAACGAGTCAACCTCGGCTTTGGTTGGGACGTGACGTGGCAGTGGCATGGCGGCTCCTTTCTGGTTTGGTTTTCGTATGCACAATCCCTGACAGCCTGATAGATAGGAACATTCGCTTTATGCAACCCCACCCCACCCAGAGAGGCGAACACACTGGTTGGCCCTACGAGGGTTGCCCACTTTGACAGCGCAGTATTGCGGCTAGCCCACCTGGGCGCGCAGGGCCTTCAGGACTTTCACCAGGGCGAGCGTGTCCCGCTGGCAGTAGTCCAGCAGCGCCTGCCGCAGGCGCTCTCGCTCCTCTTGGGGCGTGTCCGGCCACAGCATTTTCTCGTAGGCCAGTGCTGCCGCGCTGCCTTCCCTGAGCAGCAAGTCGCCATAGCCCAGGTCCGGGGCCAGCGCAGGCAAGACGTCTTTCAGTGAGAAGCTGCCGTGCTGGCCGGGGTGGTAGTAGTGCTCGCGCAGGAAGCGGAGCAGGTCGAAGAGCCGCGACCGCACCGCCTGAATGCCGGCGGCACGGCTGGGGATGTGCTGCGCCAGGTCGTTCAGGCGCGTGGCCTCATACGTGGCGTACACCACAATGGGGGCGTCGCCGTCCACGGCGCTGAGAAGCGACTCCGCGAACGCAGGGCGAGGGTCGTCCCTGCCTCCGTGCAGAAAGGCCTGGTGGCGCAGCTTGCCGTCGCTATCCAGTGTGTGGAGCGACCACTGAAACGGGACGGCCTGGAACGGCCGCGTCCCGGGGAACAGGGGCAGCGCAGGGTTAACGGCCTCGAAGTCCAGGAAATGGAGGGGTTCCCGTACCTGCGCCAGGGCGTCCGCCAGCCCGCCGCTTACGAAGGGCCTGCCGCCAACCACGCTTTCCTGCACGCGCTGCTGCATGGCAGACAGGCCCGAGAAGCCCGGCGGAATGCGCCGGATGTCTACGATACCCGCGCCGGCCAGCGCCGCGCGGAGTTTCCCGCTCAGGTGCGGCAACTGCTCGACGCAGAACTCAGGGAAGTCCTGATGGCAGTAGTCGTAGAAGGGACAGAGATAAGGGTTCTCGCAACGCGCGCCGGTGCCGACCGCGGGGGCCTCATCGCTTCGCAGGGCTTCCCACATGGCGGCAAGCTTGCCGGGGGCCTCGTCCCTCAGGAACTCCCGGGCCTCCGAAGTTACGTCGTCGGCCTGAAACAGCCCGTGGAGGTCGTAGTCGCCCCCCAGGTACACGTAGGCGGTGTTGATGTGCAACACGTGGGCTGCCCGGACCCGCACACCTGCGCCTTCGACGACGTGAAGCTGGATGGCTACGTCCGGGATGTGCTCGTCCTTGACCCTGGAAGACGACTTGACCTCGAACAGGTCAAAGGAGCCGTCGCCGTTGCGCTGGAGGACGTCGCAGCGGATACGGATGCCCTCGTGCGCAAAGGCGGCCTCGTAGGTAGCAGGGATGGAGGCGTCGGATAAGGCGTGGCCTGTCGCCTCAACCGCTTCGCTGTGACGGTCGTAGGGAGTCTCGATCAGCAGCCCGCCGGGGAACAGCTTGCGGGCCAGCGCCCCTACCCTGTTGCCCGTGTCGAAGAGAGCCTGCTGGGCGGCGGAAGGCTCCGGCGCAAGCTCCGGATGGTAGACTTCCAGGTACAGTCGCCTGAGGCACTGAAGGCCGGCGCTGAAGCGGGACTTCGATAGGGTGGGACTTGGCGGTACGTCGGGCATGGGGTGACTATACACCCAGTGGCTGCTGTTTGGGAACGTGCGCGTTACAATGGGGCGAACTAACCCTCTGTCCCCCTTCCCGCCACGGGAAGGGGGAGCGAGGGCAGACGTGTGGGACGCGGGCAGGGAGACCCTGCCCCTACAGAGGTCTACGGCCCGTGCACCGTAGGGGCGCGGTCGCCGCGCCCGTCTCCGCACCGTGTGGCAACGAAGTCATAAACAGGCGGGCCGCCTTCGGCGGCCCGCCTGTTGTTATTCAAGAGGGTGTGACCCTGTATACTGGACTACCATGACAGCTCACGCAAAGCCTTTTGCCTTGCCGCTGGGGTGGATCAGCCTGGACGGCAAGCTGATCATCCTGGCGAGGGCGGTCCGCACCTTTGCCCAGGGGTCGGTAGCAGTAATCCTGGCGATTTACCTTGAAAAGCTGGGGTTCAGCCTGGTGCAGATCGGCGCGTTCATCAGCATTGGGCTGGTTGGGACGGCGGCGTACGCGTTTCTGGTGGGGCTGTTAGCGGGCGGCATCGGCTTACGCCGGCTGCTGGTTGCCTTCAGCCTGGGCTCCGCCCTCATGGGCGTAGCGCTGGCCTTCAGCGATAGCTTCCTCCTGCTGTCGGTCATGGCATTGGCGACCAGTTTCAGCGCCTCGGGCGGCGCCAGTCCGGTACAGCCGCTGGAGTTGGCGAGCCTGCCGGAAACGGCGCCCGCGCACCGCCGTACCGAAGTCTTCGCCATATACGATATTGCGGCCACAGGGGCCACGGCGCTGGGCGCGCTTGCCGCGGGGCTGCCTCAGGCTCTGGAAGGCCTGGGCATGACGGACCTGGCCGCCATGCGGGCCATGTTCCTGGGGTACACGGCGCTCCACATAGCGGCATCCGCCTGCTACTTCTTCGTCTCCTCCAGGGCAGAGGCAGGGACTTCAGGCCAAAGGTGGACGAATCCTCTGAAGCTCCCCTCGCGCAGGACCATCTTCACCCTTTCTGCGCTGTTCGGCGTGGACTCCTTTGCCGGTGGAATGCTGGCGCAGAGCCTCGTATCCTACTGGTTCTTCACCAAGTTTGGAGTCCACCTCGGCTCCATCGCATTTATCTTCTTTGCATCCAACGTCCTGGCGGCGGTTTCTCTATGGGTGGCAGCCAAGCTGGCAAACCGCATTGGCCTCATCAACACCATGGTGTGGACGCACATCCCATCCAGCCTGCTGCTCATCGCTATGGCATTTGCGCCATTCGCCTGGCTTGCAGTGGGCCTGTGGCTGGCCCGCTCCTTCTTGGGGCAGATGGACGTGCCCACACGCCAGTCCTACACCATGGCAGTGGTGAGGCCGGAGGAACGGGTAGCTATGGCCAGCACCAACATCCTGACCCGCAGCATCGTTGTGCCTGCCAGTCCCACGACGGCGACGCTCCTGTGGAATGCTGCTTCATCCAGCGTGCCTTTTGTGGTTACAGGCGTGCTCAAGATAGGGTACGACCTGGCGCTGTGGGGCATGTTCCGGAACGTCAGGACACCGGAGGAGCAGCGCAGAAAAGAGCGACGCGCGGCAGGCCAGGGAAGGGTGCGCGGCCCAGTATAACCCCATCGTAGGGGCGCAAGGCTTGCGCCCCTCTGGTGACGGCACAGGCGAAGCCTACCCCTTTCTGGCGAACACCCCCTGGTACACCACCGCCGCCAGCGACCCGCCGACGAGAGGTCCAACCCAG
Source organism: Chloroflexota bacterium (assembly GCA_016210395.1). Taxonomy (GTDB): domain Bacteria; phylum Chloroflexota; class Dehalococcoidia; order Lucifugimonadales; family JACPCL1; genus JACPCL1. Next base: position 18,266 of record JACQUI010000315.1, read on the forward strand.
TAGATCCAGTGGTCGGCCCATTGGCTGGCCGCAAGGGCGGGGCCGAAACTGCGGGCGGGGTTGACCGACGCGCCCGTGAGCGGCACAGCGATGAGGTGTATGGCCAGCACCGACAGGCCGATGGCCAGGGGCGCTATGGCCCCCGGCCCGCGCGAGTCCACCGCCGTGGCGAAGACGACGAAGACAAGCACGAACGTCAGGACGATTTCGATGATGAGGCCGCCGCCCGCCGTCACGCCGTTGCCCAGTGCGTGCGCTCCCAGCCCGCCTTCTGCGGCGTCCGGGATCACGGCAGCCAGGAGGAACGCGGCGATGGCAGCGCCGGCGAGCTGCGCCACGATGTACATCGCTCCTTTGGCCAGGCCGATCTTGCGCGTGACCATCTGGGCAACAGTCACCGCCGGATTGATGTGGCCTCCGGAGAGGTGGCCTGTAGCCGACGCCATGATGGCGATGGCCAGCCCGTGCGCCAAGGCGATGGCTACCAGGCGGGCGGAGTCGGTCGCGCCCAGCATACCGCTGGAGACCACCGCGCCCGCGCCGATGAAGACGAAGAGCATGGTTGCGATGAGCTCCGCCAAAGCCGCCTTCCACGCCTCACCCTTGGACAGGTCACCCGCGCCTATGAGATCAGCCATGTGCGGTCTCCTTCTTGCATACGTTCCATCCACGACTCCTGCGTACGGTCAGCTTCTTATCTCCGACGCTGAAGGCATTGTTCCATAGACGGGTGAAAAGTCAAGTCGAGGAAGCGGCTCCAGGGAGCAGGTCTTGCGGTCCGCCTGTAGGAGACGTTCACCCTCATCCCTTCGTCCCGATACCATCGGGACTCAAGGGTAGGCTTGTGCAACCGGAGACATAGGTAACAGGTTAACGATGAACATCGGTAACAGGTGGCCTCGAACGCTCCTTGGCAGGGACAGGGGGAAGGCGGACCAACGTGCGGTGGTCTGCTTCCAGCCTGCCCAAAGGGATGGGACCAAAGAAAACCAGGCAGCCCTCTTGCTGTGGGGTGATACCTACCCGTTGCCCGACCAGCGCCTCGCTGATGAAGAC
>JACQUI010000309.1 GCA_016210395.1 Chloroflexota bacterium
ACGCCAAGCTCATGCCGCTGGTCAGGCGGTTCGCTACGGTGTTCGTCTACGGCGTTGGCGCGCTTGTGATACTGGACAACCTCGGCATCAGGCTCAGCCCGCTGCTAGCCGGCTTGGGGCTGGGTGGCTTGGCAGTGGCCCTCGCTGTACAGCCCACCCTCAGCAGTCTTATCGCCAGCGCCTACATGGTGGCGGACGGCGCCATAAAGGTGGACGACTTCCTAGAGCTCCAAGGGGGCCCAAGTGGAACGGTAGTTGACGTGGGCTGGCGAAGCACCAAATTACGCACTCCCACCAACAACCTCGTTATCGTCCCCAACAACAAGCTGGTGGACACCATCGTCACGAACTACATGGCGCCGAACTCGGAGGTAACAGTCTTCCCTGAGTGCGGCGTATCCTACGAAAGCGACCTCAGGCGCGTGGAAGAGGTGGCCCTGGACGAAGCCAACCAGCTGGTCCAGGACCTCTCATCCGACATCGTCGTAAAGGACTTCCCGCCAGTCTTCCTCTTCGCGGGCTTTGGCGACTCGAACATCAATTTCTGGCTGGTGCTGAGGGCCAGGGACAGAGGTGCCAGCTTTACCCTGACCCACGAATTGGTCAAGCGTCTCCATGCGAGGTTCGCCACAGAGGGAATCGAGATTAGCTACCCAGTCAGGAAGCTAGTCTTCGGAGCACAAGGGCCCAGGGCTGCTTCGTTGCTCGTGGGCAATGAGCAGGGGCCCACTTGACCTAGCCCTTATCCTGCGGTGAGCGACCGTTCCATTCCCTCGGGGTCGCCAACGACTTGACAGACTGTTCTTCCACCAGGTGGAGTTCGGCTCCTTCTTACCTGTTCTACCTGAGAGGATTCGAACTGGCCTAGTGTCACGATTAGCTGGCCCTCGTCTGGTAGCGCTGCGCTGGAAGCCAGTCCGGCCCGCTCGTCGCGACCCAGGGAGTCGGCGAAGGCCTACAGGAAACGCCGGAGATCCTCAGGGCTCATGCGGGCTTGTCGGAGAATGGACCGTAGGGTGCCGGGGCTAAGGTCAACTCCATGGAAAGGCACCGTCACCAGCAGATGGCCTTTCCTCAGTTGGATGTGGCTCCCCTTTTGGCGGATGCGATAGAACCCTGCTCGCTCAAGCGCCGAGATCACCTCCCTGGGCTTAAGCGCCGGGAGGTCAGGCATAGGCCTTTGGCCACGTCGACCTTAAGCGGGAACACTTCCACTACCTGCTGTGAAGGGGCCAGCCTTGGGTCCTCCTGCGGGGGCACGGGGCGCAGATAAGGCACATTGCTCTCTATGGCGCTCTCCAGGTACAGGCTCACCGCTTCCAACAGCATGCCCTTGGCCTCTCCAACGGTAGCGCCCTGGGACGCCACGTCGAGTTCGATGCAGAGGGCGCCGTAGCTGTCTCCATCACGCAGGATCAAGCCTGTGAAAGCAAAGGTATCCATGGCCCCAGCCCTCCCCAAAGCCCATTGTACAACCTCATGGTTGGTCGGCGCCGCTTGCCTGGGCTTTGGACGCGCCCCAGCAGCGGCGCCTTCGCGCCACACCTATGCCAAGTCAAGACAGAAAGCATCTCCTAGGCTGCTGTCAGCAGCACGTCTGGGCTGTGTTCGTCGTAAAGATCGACCCTCCCCAGTCTCCACCATAAGGGCGCGCAGGTTAGGCGGCCCGTGCCTGACGCTCCACCCAACTCCGGCGACGCCAAGGACCATGATTCCCGGGGTAGGCGGGGTAAGAATGTCTCGGGTGAAGTCAACTCGAACCAACGCCCGCCGGCTAGGGAAGGCTGGGCCGGCAACCTGATTCTTGAGTCCAGTAGGGACTAGCGCATTACCCTTCCGGTCAGCGCCGCCTGTATGGGTAGCCGTTGACGTAGTTGTACGCAGTTGCCTCATTCACCCCTAGAATCTCACCGATCCGCCTGTAGGAGAGATTCGCCTCGCGCAGCTCACGGGCCTTCCGGACCTTTTCGTCCAGGGCCATCTGGTGCGACACTCGCCTGGTGGACCGCATGTCGCCAGTGGCGAAGAGGTGGCTTAGGCCAGGTTTCCAAAACGTCGGCAGGGAGTTCTCCAGGAGACCCATGAACTTGGAATCTGGCGAATACACGTAGCTCCAGGGCCTCCTATCAGTGTGCACTGCCTCAAAGGCCTCCTTGGCCCGCGATACCAGCTCGTTGAGCTCGGGCCTTTCGAACTTGTGCTGCAACATCCCCGGCTCCTTGAGCACAATGACGTTGGCCACGGAGGCTATGTTGCGGTCGATCTGCCTGGCTTCCTGTGTCACGAAAATGAAGGTCTGGTTACGCTGACGGCTGAGGTTCACTACTTGGGATATCTCCTCTCTCCCTGCCTTCATACTCCCACGGGAGTGATAGAGTACATAGGCTTCGTCGACCAAAACGATGGCGTTATGGGGGATGTCCTCCGGGTCCTCTACTATGCTGATCCAGTCCGGGAGCAGCCGCGCCGCCTGCTTAGGTACCCCGAGGACATAGGGTGCGAGCTTCCATCGGGACAGCTCTAACTGCCTATAGCCCAGGGCGGTCTTGCCGCTGCCTCTGGCACCCAAGATGAGCTCCACAGAGGGGTGGGGAACCACATCCAGCCACTTGATGTCCTGTGGCAGCACCAGTTGCGGCTTGGACACTGGAGGCGGCGCGAGGTTTACTTGCTCTCCGCTGGCTTCGAGGTAGCGCTTGATCCCAGAAAGCTCGGGTAAAGCAATCTGGAATAGCGGTCCACTAATAGTAGTGGGGGAGGACGCCGGATCGATCTGCTTGCCTGGCCCCGAAGCTGGCAGCGCTAGATTGATTATGGGCCCCTTGGACGTGGGTTCAGGGGGCGTGAGCGGTAATCGTCCAAAGTCCGGCCGGAACTGCGCCTGCCCCACGACGCCCGTGGTCTTGGAGTCGTTGGTGAGCAGCTCGTGCAAGAGATATAGAAGAAAACCGCCTACCAGGGCATGTTCCAGTTTCATCGGTGACTCCCTTCGACTGCTTGTGACCCGATCGGGAAGGATGCAGAGAGAATGTGGCGGACCTCGAGCCTGGTGTCCCTCAGCATGGCGATGGTAGCCAGTCAGACGGTGGCCGAATCCGTCCAGCGTGACCCTCTGGCTTGAATAGCCGTCACGTTCTGTAAGCAGGACGCACGGCGACGAACCAGGGGCTGCGCTGTGCGAAGCGATTCTGGGGCCCACAAGACGAAGCGAGGCAACGCCTCGTGGAATGGCCTTGCCAAGGCGCCACCGATAGACCTCTCCCGGGCGGCGCAACGGCGGCAGGGCTTGGCCCGCATGATAAGGGGACGAATCTACTTGCGGGGCTGGTTGTACAGACATCGCTCACCCTTCCTGTTTGGGGAAGAGCGAGCTAGCGAGACCTCAAAGATGGTCTCAACGTGCCGGTGTGGAAAAGTTACGATTGGTGGGCCAAACGGGATTCGAACATCTCGGCTACTTGACCATACAGAAGTCCCCGCTTAACCAACCTCAAGTGGGATGCCGGTCTTACTCCTTCACCCCGCGCTCCCGCGGGAAGTGCGTGCCCTTCGCCCCTGCGCCCCGGCGGGCGGTGGTGATGAACCCGGTGTGCGCCACCATGCGGTGGTCCGGGCGCACGCTGCGCGACCCCACGTGCCAGGGTCGCACCAGCACCTCGTGGGTCTCCGCCAGGTGGAACTGGCCCGAGTCCATCAGCGCCTGCGTCAGATGGTGCACCTGGAGCACCGTGGGCAGGTAGGCCAGGAAGATGCCGCCCGACCGCAGGGCGGCCGCGGCGTGCTCCACCATCCGCCAGGGCTCCGGCAGGTCCAGCACCACCCGGTCCACCTCGGCTTCCTGGATGCCCTCATAAGCGTCCCGCTGGTGGAGGGCCAGGTTCTCGGGCCAGGCGCCCAGGAAGTCGCGGATGTTCTCGCGCGCCCGGCGCAGCATGTCCTCCCGCACCTCGTAGGAGACGACGTTGCCCGTGGGGCCCACCCCGCGCAGCAGGGCCAGGGTCAGGGCGCCTGAGCCCACCCCGCTCTCGAAGGCGCGGGCGCCGGGGTAGATGTCGGCGTCCATCAGGATCGCCGCCAGGTCCTTGGGATAGATGATCTGGCTCGCCCGCGCCATGCTCTGGACGAAATCGGCCAGGGTCTGGCGCAGGACCAGGACGGCGCGGCCCTGGGGGGTGGTGAGCACCGTGCCCTCGGGCTGGCCGATGAGCCGGTCGTGCTCCAGATGGCCCACGTGCCACTCCTGGGCCTGGCCGGGCCGCAGGCGCAGGGTCTTGCGGCGGCCCTTGTCGTCCACCAGCAGCACCCGCTCCCCGGCCTGGAAGGGGCCGCGCTGGGTCTCCCGACCGGCCTCCGCGGCTTGGGAGTTGTCGCGGGGCGGGCGTTCCGTCTGTTCCTGGCTCATGCCTGGCGATTCTACGCCGGCCTCCCTGGGGGGTCAAGGAAGGGCAGCAGGGGTGCCCGCACCGCGGGGGCTGGTTCGACCCCGCGGGATGAATCCAGCGGCACAGCCACCGGCTCGCCCGCGAGCCCTGGACAGCGCCGGTGGGCGTAGTATCATACCTTGTAAGCTCCGCAAGAACCGTCCGCGCAGACCCCTTGGCAGGAGGGCGACATGGCCCTTAGCACCAGGGCCCTCTATTCCCGCTGGGACGGGTCCCAGAACCCCTTTGACGTCAGCGGCGAGGAGGTTATGGATGCCCTCTCCGATGAGCTGGCCTCCCATGGCGATGTGCGCCGGGCGCTGCGCCAGCTCATGCGCAAGGGCCTGCGCGGCCAGTCCGGCAAGGGGTTCGAAGGGATCGAGGACCTGCTGACGCGGCTGCGGCAGCGGCGCCA
>JACQUI010000311.1 GCA_016210395.1 Chloroflexota bacterium
GCGGGTGGGTGGGGACCGGAGCGTTTGCCGTCAGGAAAAGCTGCAAATGCCTCTGGAGGGTGAGAACAACAAGGTTCGCCATCACCACTGGCATAAACAGGGTTGGCGGGCCAAAGCCCAGGAGGCAGGCAGGGAAGGGCGAAAGCAATGCTGTTCCGGTACGTTGCCTATAACCTGAAAGCGGGGATCGTCAGGGGACGGTTGGAAGCCCGCGCGCCGTCCGAGGCGCAGGCCATCCTCGTTGGCCAGGGACTCAAACCCCTGGAGATGCGGACCTCGCGCCAGGGCGGCGTGATGGCGAGACTCTTCCCATCCCTCTATCACGTTGGGTCGTCCGAGATCATCCGTTTCTGCCGGAACATGGCCACCATGCTCACCACCGGCGGAGACTTGGTCCGAGTGCTGGAGATGCTCCATCGGGAAACCCGCCAGACCCTGATGCGGCGGACCGTTGAGGACATACGCCGCACGCTGGACGAGGGGGGCAGCTTTTCGGAAGCGCTGGCAGCTCACCCCACAGTGTTCAGCCCGCTGTTCATCAGCGTGGTAGAGGTGGGCGAGCACACCGGCCGCCTTGGGCCTGCCCTGGAAGAGATGGCGGAGATCCTGCAGAAGGAGACCGAAGCTAAGCAGAAGGCAATCCGCACGTTGCTGTATCCCATGGCAATCATGGCCCTATCGGTGCTGACGATGGTTGTGCTCATGCTCTTTGCCATGCCGCCCATGATGAAAGTCTTTGAGCGTATGGGCGCCAAGCTGCCTCTGGTGACCAGGCTCACCATCTCGTTTTTCAACGGCGTCAAGGAAAACGCACTCGTGTTGGCGTTGTCTTTCGTATCCGTCGGAGTAGCCATTACCCTGGCGCGGCGGGTGCCCGTCGCTCGCTATTGGTTGGATGTGGTCCAGACCAAGCTTCCGCTCTATGGCTCACTCCTCATCGCTAAGGAGATGGCCCAGATTTCACGCACGCTGGCCATGCTGCTGGACTCCGGCGTGCCCCTGGCCAATGCCCTCCAGTTGAGCCGCGGCGCGTGCAAGAACCTGCCCCTGCGCCGCGCCTTTGAAGATGCGGAGGAGCACCTGCTTAGCGGCCACAGGCTGGCCGAAGCCCTAGCAAAGCACTCTATTGTTCCCACCATGTTTGTAGAGCTGGTGACCATTGGCGAAGAGAGCAACTCCTTGAGGCGCACCATGAACGATGCCGCCTCGACGTACCAGAAACAGTTGGAGCAGCGTCTGAACGGCCTTCTGGGGATGCTGGAGCCCCTTTCAACGGTTTTCGTGGGCGGCATCGTAGCGCTCATCGCTTTCTCGATGTTTGTTCCCATCTACGCTAGCCTCAACTCGTTCAAGTGAACACCATGGCCATGAACTTCAAGACACTGCTGACTGGACTGACTGGCGCAGGCAGGCCCGTCTGGACCCGCCCGTGGACGCATGCCCTCGCTCTCCTTGGCGGCGCGCTCATCGTGTACTACCTGTTCCTGGCATTCCAGTACTGGCAGGCTTCCAGCAAAGTGGGGACGCTGGACGCCAGGCGGGCGAGCCTTGCACTGGCGCTGCGCGGTCCCGCTCCGCAGGAGGCCGCCCTTGCAGAAGAGATTGCCAGGCAGGAGCAGAAGCTTGCCCGGGCAGGCAAGGCATTCACCTATCCTTCGCAAGACTCCTTGCTGGCCCTCGCCTTGGAGGCGTCACGAGACGTCGGCGTTGCCCTCCTGGCTGTCCAGATAAGCGAGCCATCTCCCCTTGTCCAGGAGAACGTGCAGTACCAGACGATGACCATGACCCTTACTGTGTCCGGCAGCACAAGGGATGTCCTGGACTTCTTGTCTACGTTCTCTGAAAAAGCGCCGGTATCTTCCGTGTCCGACCTGAGGATCAGTGGCCTGGAAAGCGTGCCGGTTGCGCAGGTGAAGTATTTCGTCTACCTGTCGCCTCAGCCACCACCCAAGAAGAAGGGGCCAGTCAATGCGGCTGCCACTCCTGTCAGCAAGTAGCAGGCCGGCGGCTCCGGGCTCCCTGGGAGCTCAGCGCCTTCCAAGGCCGGCCGGCGCGCGCGCCGGCCCTCTCTCCTTGCTCTTGCGAAACTTCGAAAAGGCGCGGAGCGCGATGAGCTTCGCCGCCCGCAAGCGGCTCCTGGTCGTTGATGTCCGGGAGAATGAGGCGCGCGCCGTCCTGCTGGAGGGCTGGACCGTCGTCTCTTGGGGTTCGGCGGCGCTGCCTCTGGAGACCCCTGAGAACAGCGAGAGCAGCGAGGCCGAGAGGCGAGTCTCCGTGACCCACCTGGAAGCGCTGGTGCATGACCTGGCGCCGGGGAAGGTGACAGCGGTTGTCGGCTGGCCATCGGATGCATGCTTGCTGCGCCAGATCAGCCTGCCAAAGGTGGCCCGCAAATACCTCAGGCGAGTGGTGCTTTCCGAGCTTCTGGACTCGGCGCCGCTGGAGGAGAACGACGCAGATATTGCATGGCGGGCTGTGAAGACGGACCAAGGCCGCTTGGCGGTTGCCAGCGTGTCGCCCAAGAGGACGCTGGACCATCATGCTCACCTATTGCGAAGGGCAGGCGTCCGCCCCAGGGCCGCCTACCCCCGGCCCGTTGCCGTTGCCCTGGCGTGCGGCCGGCAGGACTCGGTCTTCGTGGAGGTAGACGAGCTTGGCGCCGAGGTTACCCTTATTCAAGGCGGCTTCCCTCAAGCGGTGCATCAGCTTCGCCGGAATGCTGCAGAAAACGAAGGGGAGGCGTGGCTCGCCGGCCTCGCCCTCGTGGTGGAGCAAATGGCGGCCTCGGCGCAGAGCGCGTTGGAGGATGAGCCTGTGCAGTTGCCTGTCGTCGTGGCAGATGGGGTCGCCGGGGACGGCGCCGTTGTGGACTATTTGAAGGCGGCGACCGGCAGGGAAGTTCTCTCACCGGTCCTCCCCTTTGACTACCCGCAGCACTTCCCAGGACAGGAGTACGTAGCGGCCCTGGGGCTTGCGGTTGCGTATCAAAGCTCCAGCCATGTGCTTCTCGGGACGCAAAAGCCCGGCCTGCCGGCCATAGATGCGTTGCCCCTGCGCCACAGGCCCAAACCCGTTCCGTGGGGAACGGCCGGCATTGCAGTGCTGCTCGTGCTGGCGGCCTATGCCGGCCTTCCGCTTACCAATGACATGAAAGGCCTTGGCCGGCAGGCTGAATCGCTCTCAGCATCTGTCCAGGCAATGGAGGACCAGGCCAGGGCAAGAGACCTGGCGAAGGCGCGGATGGAGATAGGAAGCAGCCGTCTGAAGGAATCGGTCGTCTTCCAGGAAGCGATTGAGGCAAGGCTCAACGAGCTGAACGGGGAGTCTACCGACCTTCAGGGCCAGTTGCAGGCAATCACCGGTTCTGCTCCGAAAGGCCTGATCGAGTTGTCTGCGGTGACACGCGAGGGCGATGGATTCCACATCAGCGGGGTGAGCAACAGCTCCTCAGTCCTGCTAGGCTATGCCGCCACGCTGCGTTCCCTGGGGGTGTTCAAGAGCGTACAGGTGCTCCAGATGCAGTCCGGGAGCAGCCAAAGCCTCGGCAGCGGATTCGCCTCCGGCGATGAAGGGCCGGCATCGTTCAGGATCAAGGCCACGACAGGGACGCTGTCATCCATGCCGGGGTCGCCGGAAGACGCGTTGGCCCCCCTCCTGCGTACTATTGCACTGCAGGCGGGTGCGGTAGCGCCCCCTCCCTAGCGCCGAGCCTTGCCCGACAATTGCTTGTTATGCCAGGAGCGTGCAAGGGGACCGCGTCCCCTGCCGGAGCCTGCTGGAGGTGTCCCGTAGGGGCGAGGTCTTCTCGCCCAAGGTGGGCGGGTGGGAAAAAGCGACCTCTGCCAGGCAAGAAGGGGCAAGCTCTCGGGCGCAGGCAGGCGCAAGATGCCTCGGGGCGCTCAAAGCGGCACTTTGCTTTTGAATGAGGGGCTGGCGCTTGCGGATGGGGGGGTGGCCTACTTTTCTTTCGTGATTCTCACACTCCGTTAAGGTGGTTATAACGCAGAGAGGCTAGCATAAGCATTGAAAAGAGGAGGCAAGGCCCTTCGCCCTCGACCTCCAAGAACATCCGTTAGAAGCAAAGGAGGGAGTCCATGGACAAGGTTACAGTGGTCCCTGAAGAAATGCGGTCCCAAAAAGGGTTTACCCTGGTGGAGCTACTGGTTGTCGTGGGCATTGTTGTGGCGCTGGCGGCCGTCAGCATCGTCAGCGTGAGCCAGTTCTCCGGCAAAGGCGACGAGGCGGCGCAGGCGTCGGAGGTCGCGATGGTCCAGTCCGCGATGGACACGATGATGGCGGATAAATCGCTCACGGGGGTCACGGCCCCTGCCACCTCCACAAACAGCTTTTCTACTGTGCCCACTGAGGGCGCCCTTACGGGCTACATGCGGGACGAAACAACTGTCTACTACTACTGCTGGAGCGGCAACGGCAAGGTGACCCAGGTGGCTTCTGGAGCGACTTGCTAGCGCGCCTATAAGCATCGTCTGAAAGCAAAAGTAAGGAGGGGGCAGGCTCAGCCTGCCCCCTCCTTGCTCTGTCTCCTGGTTCGCGTTGTCGCCCCGCATTTCTCAGCACCCCCTCAGTCCTCATTTGCGCAATCCCATTTCCATTCCCTGCCTATCCCATTCCATACGGCTCGTTCATGAAGCGAGAGCCGGGTCGCGCATCCATTCCATTTGGCAAAGCGATGGACCGCTTGGCGCGCGTTTCTAGGCTGTGATTCCAGCGAAAATGGCCTCCTCGCCCTAGGGGTGGATTGAGGGAGGAGCCGTCCCATTGCGGGTCGCCATCCAGCCTTCGGCTTAGGGGGAAGGGACTGCCATGCATTCATTTTCCCTGGTGCTGGCTGCTGGCATCAGCCATTGACTCGAAAATAGCCCGTGCGTCCCGGGTGTGCAGAGGGCCGCGCCCTCGCCGGGGGCTGCTGGGGTGTCCCTTGTAGGGGCGAGGCGTTGCCTCGCCCTGGGGTGGGCGGGAACAGAAGCGTCTGCCTCAAGGAGACCTCAAAAGCGTTTTCATCCCTACGGGGTGCCGACCCGCATGAGCGATTGCTACGAAATGCGCCGGCAGCAGCAAAGTAGAGGTAGCCCCACTGTCATCCTGAGCGAGTCGGTTAAACCACGCTCGCCTTCCTCTGCCATCGCCCCAACGAAGGGTCACTCACCCGTTCTGCCCTTGCGCACAGGGCTGCGGCAGCAGCCCGCGTTCCTTTACCGCCTAACGGCTTTTCATCGCGAGGAGACCCCTACGACGACCGTCTGCCGCCACGCGGCAGGCGGCTCCTTAGTGTATGGAACAACCTCCCTCAAAGTCCCGTGGTCCGGGCGCGGCCCGCACAGGCCGAAGCGGGCATGCAGGTTATGGAGCGCGTGAGGCTGAGTACGCGACCACAGCAAATATTCTAGACACATCCTATCTATATGGCGTACCATACGCGAGGACAACAAAACTAATCTGCTTCTTACCAAGCGCGACGGCGAACCCTCTTGACATGAAGAATATTTAGGAGTAAAGTCTAAGCGGGCTAGACAATTTAGACCGAAATGTGGAGGGTTAAAATGGCTAAGCTGGGCACATACTCCTACCCTGACATCCGTTTTGGGGATGCCGTAGAGATCGCAGGCAGAATCCTCAGCAAGTTCAAGGGCTCCGTCACCGTCAAGGGGCTGGCGTGGGAGTTGGGTATGGCCGAGAATAGTGGGACCCTCTTTGCCAAGATTGCCGCCCTGAGGGATTTCGGCCTCGTCGAAGGCCGGGGCGAGCTGCGGGTGTCCGACCTGGCTCGCAAAGTAATCGCGGCCGCGAACCCCGTCGAGCACCGGGAGGCCAGCATTCAGGCCTTTCAGCGCGTAGAGCTGCTCAGGGCACTCTATGAGCGGTTCGAAGGCGAGGCTCCCGACGACACTACCCTGCTTGTTGCCCTTGAGGAGATCACCAAGGCCCCGCGGGAAGAGATCGTCCGGCGCTTCACCCTCATTCAGAGGCACCTGGCGGATGCTGCGCGCGTCATGCGGAAGACCATGGCCCAGATTGAAGCCGGCGTCGCTCTGAGCGGGCAGGCTGCTGTCGCCGCAGGCGAAGGCAGCCTGCCCGCTGCGGAAGGGGCGGGAATCAGCCTGGTGGTCGGCAAGGCAAGGCTGACCGCGCCGTTGACCCTGGAGCACATAGACGCTGCCATCAACTTCTTGCGGGCCATGCGCCTGAACCTGGAGAGCGCCCCCAAGGACGGCGCTGCAACCTCATAGCCAGGCATTCCCGGATTTCCTATCAAACGAATAGAGGGGCGCAAGTCTTTGCGCCCCTCTACGTGTCTCTATGACCAGAGGCAGGAGGTCTCCATATGGGGGTCAGCAGAAAGAAAGCCCTGGCCTATGCCGATACGCTGATGGAACGGCCACGAAGCGGCCTGGAGCTGGAGCTGCGCCGGGGCCGTACAGGCGTCACTCTCTTGCATCAGGGGAGAGCGGTCACCCGCTGCTACAACACCAGGGTAGGTCTGGCGCAGGCGCAGCATATGGCGGCCGCCTTGGGAGTGGACATGCCTGCCCTGGGGCAATCGGTCCGCGCCACCGTTCCCAACGGAACGTTCTTCCGCGTCATCGCCATTTCGGCATTGCCCCTGGACCTGCCGGAGGCGCAGCCCCTGTTGGAACGCTACCTGGAGGAGGCGGTGATGGCGCGCTCTCTTGGAGAAGCCCTGGAAACCTGATCTGGGGAAGCGTTCCCATTGTGGCAGAGCAAACGTTGGGGTGCGGTCCCCGCTGCTGCTTTCCGTCTCTTCTCCTCTTCGTCCGCGTCCCCCGTCTGTACCCCCTCTCCCTTCAGGAGAGGGGCAGGGGTGAGGTCTCCCCCTCGCCCTCGTTGCCCTGTGGGGTCGCGTGAGCTACAATGGCCCCGCAATCTACACCCGGCTATCGCCGGCATAAACGAGGAGGCAAACGTGGCTTCAATTGGCTATGGAGCAGTGGAAACCCGCATCGTTGAGTTCAAGGGGCACAACGGAGACGCCATCAGTGGGTACCTGGCCCGGCCTGCAGACGGCAAGCAGCACCCTGGCGTCATCGTCATCAGCGAGGTCTTTGGTCTCGTCAACCACGTCCGAGAGTTGGCCTTCAAGTTCGCAGGGAACGGTTACGTGGCCCTGGCCCCGGACCTGCACCACCGCGAAGGCCCCGGTATGCCCGAGGAGATCGCCGCGAAGCTGCGCGAGCAGGGCGGCGTCCCCGACGCCCGTGCCATCGGCGACCTGGAAGGCACGGCCTCGTACCTGAAGCGGATGCGGAGCTGCACCGGCAAGCTCGGCGTCATCGGCTACTGCTCCGGCGGCAGGCAGGTCGTCCTCTTCGCCTGCAACACCAAGAGCCTCAGCGCCGCGATAAGCTGCTACGGCGGCCGCGTCGTCATGACGCCCGACCAGCTCACCGACCGCATGCCCAAGGCCCCCCTTGACATGATTCCCAACCTGAGCTGTCCGCTGCTGGTGCTCGCAGGCGTGGAGGACCAGAACCCCTCGCCGGCAATGGTCGAGCAGCTTAAGCAGGCCCTGGACCGCAACCGCAAGACCTACGACGTGAAGGTCTACGATGGCGCAGGCCACGCTTTCTTCGCCGACTACCGCCCCAGCTACCGGCAGGCAGCCGCTGTGGACGGCTGGCAGCGCGTCTTCGATTGGTACGGCAAGCACCTGTCGTAGGAACCACGCGGTGAGCGACGCGCAGAACACAGTATTCGGCGCCAACATAAGGGCGGGTCGCAGACCCGCCCTTCGTTTTCCTTCCCCCCTTGCGGAAGGTTGGATAGGTGTACCCGCTACATTTTTTGAGACGCTTGCCCCTACTTCAGTCCTCTGCTCAGTGGGAGGAAATAGGGAATCCTTCCCCCCTTGCGGGGTCAGGCCAGGATAGGGGGCGTCTGCGCCTGAGAAGGACCCATTGGTGCGGCCACGTAGAGCAACGCCCGCTTTGCCCTTTCCATCGTGGGACAGGCCGCCCTTTGACCGGGTGCAGCGCTGCTCTCCTCCCTTCGTAGGGGGGGCCACAGCCCGCTGCACCTTGGCTCTTAGGTCAAACGCCGTTCTCCTTCGCTTTTGCCTGCTCTGGCAGCGTGCTGTACACAAGCGCAGCCCCCGCGTTCGTCAGCCGGTAGGCTCCGCGCTTGCCCTCCACGCGCTCCAGGTAAGCGCGGCCCTTGGACGCCGCGTTCCATATCCCGTGCGTGATGTTCTTGGCAGGCTGCTGCCCCAGGACTGCCAGCTCCCTGAACAGTGGGTGCAACGAGTCCTCGGTCACCTCTCCCATGCTCTTGTGGTCCCGTGAGTATGCCGCCAGCACCGTCACGCGGTCCACGTCTGTGGAAGGCGCGCGTTGTTTGTAGAACTCAAGCAGTGAAGGAGGAGCCTTGGGCGGCTCAGGCGGCGGCGGCACATGGGATGGCGCCCCCAACATGAAGCCGTTGAGACCTGGCGAAGGGGTCGCAGTATCTACGGAGTGATGATTGCCGAATGCGCCTGCTCGCAGGCGTTCTAGGAATCCGCGGAGCTGAGAGTCCACAAACTCCTCCCGCCCACTCACCTCAAACTCCACGGAGCCAACTCTAACCTTGATGAGTGTCTGGTTTTCCATTTTGGGCTACTCCGGTGGGTGTTCGGTGCACTACTATACCCCAACCGGGTAGCGCTTAGGAATGGGTTTTGCACCCATTTACTTGGGAGAAATGGGCCGTTTTACAGCCCCTCTTTGATCTTCTGCGCGAGCCTCACCGTGATGCCCGGCACGCTCGCCATCTCCTCCACCGACGCCTCCTTGATGCCTGCCACCGACCCGAACTTGCGCAGCAGCGCCCGCCGCCGTTTGAGGCCGACACCCTGTATGGCGTCCAGCGCCGACTTCACAGAGCCTTTGCTGCGCCGCTGGCGGTGGTAGGTGATGGCGAAGCGGTGGGCTTCGTCGCGGA
>JACQUI010000031.1 GCA_016210395.1 Chloroflexota bacterium
CTACGGGACACCCCCAGCAGCCCCCGGCAGGGAACGCGGTCCCCTTGCACCCTGCTTGGTATGAAGGCAATTGTCGGGCAAGGCCCCTCAAGGGAGAGGAGATAGTCCCTTCCCCGAAGCACCGGAAGACCCGGGGGGCAATACCCCTCTTGCAATCTTTCCTGGATGGATGTATTGTTACGCTGAGCACAAGCTTATGAAAACGTCTTTGACCTGCATCTGTACCTGCGTCTGTTGTTGTACTCCCCTGAAGGGAGGAGGGTTGTACGCGCCCTAGCAGCATGAGCTAGAGCGCGATGGCCAGATAGCAGGAAGCATACTGAGCACCCAAGCCCCTTCGGTCGTACGCCTGAAGGGGCTTTTTCGTGCCTATCGTCAACAAGTTCAGCCCGAGGAATAACAGGAATGGCAGTAGGATTCTGGGTTCTTGCAGTGCTGGCAGGCTCTATAGGCCAGCTCATAGACTCTGGAGCGGGGATGGGTTTTGGGGCGTTCTCCAGCACTATCATGATCGCGGGCGGCGTCACGCCGGCCATCGTTGTCGCCACGGTCAACCTGGCAAAAATAGGCAGCGGCCTCTCCTCCGGCCTCGCTCACTGGCGTGTTGGAAACGTGCGCTGGGCATGGGTAATGCCGCTGGCGATTTCAGGGGTTGCAGGCGGCGTTCTGGGCGCCATGCTCATTACCCATATCCCCAGGGAAGTTACACGTTTTTTTGTGCCTTTCGTCCTCTTGGCAATGGGCTTGCTGATCCTCCGGCGATTCCTTTCCGCATCCCTTGACGTCCCAAGGGTGGCAGGGGCGAGCCAAGACTGGGCGCCGCCCGCGCCTACCAACCTGTGGCAACACGTGGCCTATGCGTGGGCCAACGCGTCCTCCGGCATCCAACTGGGAGTTATCGGTTTCTTCGGCGGTATCTTCAATGGCATAAGCGGGGCCTACGGCCCTTTCACGACATCTTCCGTACTCCTTGCCAAGGGTGGCCATCCTCGCTTCGCCGTCGGCACCGTCAATTTCGTGGAGTTCTTCGTCGCCAGCGCCATCGCCGGCACCCTCCTTTTCCAGATTGACTGGGCAGAGTTTCAGTGGCAGTTGCCCGTAGCCCTCATTGCCGGAAGCGCCCTCACAGCGCCTGTGGGCGCCTACCTGAGCCGTCGTCTTCCCTCCAGGAGCATTGGAATCCTGGTAGGCCTCACCCTTGTTGGCCTCAATGCGTGGAGCATTCTGCGAGCCGTCACGTAAGTTACATCTATTTATTCCAGCTAGCGAGTCCAAGGAAGGAAGCATGACCACTGTTATTCCCACCCTTACGGCCAACGCCCCTATTGACCCGGAACCCGCAGTCCTGGAGGAGTTGAAGTTTGCGGCTGCTGAGCTGGAAGGCGCGTCGCCGCAGGAGATTCTGGCGTGGGGCTTCCGGCGATATCATCCGGATATCACGCTGGCATGCAGCTTCGGCGGCACCTCCGGTATGGCGCTGCTGGACATGTGCGTAAAGATCGAGCCGAAGGTCAACGTTTTTTACCTGGATACCGACTTCCTCTTCCCCGAGACCTACGCGCTGAAAGACGAGTGCGAACGCCGCTACGGCATCAAGGCAATCGCCTTCAAGTCCCGCTGGACGCCGGAGGCCCAGGCCAAGGAGTTTGGCGCTGCGTTGTGGGCGCGCGACCCCGATATGTGCTGCCAGCTCCGTAAGGTAGAGCCGAACTGGAATGCGCTGGAAGGCAAGAAGGCGTGGATTTCCGGCCTGCGCCGCGATCAGGCGTCCACCCGCGCCCAGACCGCCGTGGTGGAGTGGGACTACAAGTTCGGCCTAGTGAAGCTGAACCCGCTTGCGGCGTGGACGGAGGGGCAGGTCAGGGGGTACTTGAAGGAGCACAACGTCCCCTACAACCCGCTGAACGACCGGGGCTTCCCCAGCCTGGGCTGCACGTATTGCACCCGGGCCGTGAAGGCAGGCGAGGACCCCAGGGCCGGCCGCTGGGCCGGCACAGACAAGGTGGAGTGCGGTATCCATGTGGTTGACCCGCAGGACGGGCACAAAGAGGGGGCGAAGGGGGGACAAGTCTTCCTGCAATAGTCAGGCGCCTGCGTCAAACCTGGACGGCCCAACATCTGGAAAGCGCCGGCAATCGCTGCCGCCTGTTGTGATACACTACACAGGATGCACGGAAAGGCATCGACAAGTCTATCCCATCATCTCAGGAGCACCATGACCAACAATCATAACGATCACAAGAATCCCACGGAGCGCGGCGTCACCATCTGGTTCACGGGACTCTCGGGCGCCGGGAAGAGCACCATTTCTGAAAAGCTCGAGGCGCATCTGCGGACCGCAGGCAAGAAGGTGGAGGTGCTGGACGGCGATGTGGTCCGCACCAACCTGAGCAAGGGCCTGGGCTTCAGCAAGGAAGACCGCGACACCAACATCCGGCGCATCGGCTTCGTGAGCAAGCTGCTCACCCGAAACGGCGTGGCCGTGCTGGTGGCGGCCATCTCCCCTTACCGCGACGTGCGGGACGAGGTGCGCCAGAGCATCGGCGACTTCGTGGAGATCTACGTCCACTGTCCCATCGAAGAGCTGACCCGCCGCGACGTGAAGGGGCTGTACGCCAAAGCGCTCCGGGGCGAGCTGCCCAACTTCACCGGCGTCTCCGACCCCTACGAGGAGCCGCTGCATCCTGAGGTCACCGTCCACACCGACAGCGAGTCGGTGGACGAGAGCGTGGCCAAGGTCATCGCCAAGCTGGAAGAGATGGGGTACCTGGCGTCCAAGAAGGCAGCCGCAGGGGCCAGGCGCTAGGGTCAAGCGATTCGCAGCCGTTCGTAGGGGCACGATACATCGTGCCCCTACGGTGTTCACCCCCAATAGTATCGCCCAGGAAAGGAACCGCCCTTGACCACGGACTTCGATGCCGACAAGACCGTTATTGCCCCGCACGGCGGCAAGCTGGTTGACCGCCGTGTACCCGCCGCCGAGCGGCAAGCGTTCCTGCAAAAGGCGCGCGCGCTGCCCAAGGTGCGCCTGAACCCTCTGCAAGCGTCCGATGCGGAGATGATCGCCATCGGCGCATTCAGCCCGCTGACCGGTTTCATGGGCCAGGCCGATTACCGGGGCGTTGTGGCAAACATGCACCTGCAAAACGGGCTGCCCTGGTCCATGCCAGTCACCCTGGCGGTGAACGAAGAGACCGCAAAGGGAGTGCGCGACGGCCAGGAGGTGGCGCTGGAGGATGAGGAGGGGCGGGTCCTGGGGACGATGGCAGTGCAGGAGCGGTTCAGTTACAACAAAGAAGAAGAGGCGCGCCAGGTCTACCGCACTACGGACGCCGCTCATCCTGGCGTCGCCAACATGTATGCGCAGGGGCCGGTGATGCTGGGCGGCCCGGTCCGGTACGTCGGCATTCCACGGGAAGAGATGCCTTTCCCTGAGTACCGCCTGGAGCCGGCGGAGACCCGCCGCAAGTTCCACGAGCTGGGCTGGAAGAGCGTCGTCGGCTTCCAGACGCGCAACCCCGTCCATCGCGCCCATGAGTACATCCAGAAGTGCGCGATGGAGATGGTGGATGGCCTGCTGCTGCACCCGCTGGTGGGCGCAACCAAGGGCGACGACATCCCCGCAGACGTCCGGATGCGGTGCTACCAGGTGTTGCTGGAGAAGTACTATCCCAAGGGTCGCGTGCTGCTTTCGGTGAATCCGGCGTTCATGCGCTACGCGGGCCCTCGCGAGGCCATCTTCCATGCCCTGGTGCGCAAGAACTACGGCTGCTCCCACTTCATTGTGGGCCGCGACCATGCCGGCGTGGGCAACTACTACGGCACCTACGATGCCCAGCAAATCTTCCGCGAGTTCCAGCCGGGGGAGCTGGGCATCCAGCCGCTGATGTTCGAGAACTCCTTCTACTGCAAGGCTTGCGGCAACATGGGCACCGCCAAGACGTGCCCTCACGACAGCGCGAACCACGTTTTCCTCAGCGGGACGCAGGTGCGCAACATTCTGAGCAAGGGCGAGATGCCGCCGCAGGAGTTCTCGCGCCCGGAGGTAGCCAGGGCCCTGGCCGAGGCGTACCGGCAGAAGTAATGATCAGGAGTCTCGCCGCTCCTGTCCGACCTGTCCAGATGGCGGGGGCGGCCTCTCCCATCAAGAGGGCCTTGCCTCATAATCCGCGTATTTGCCTGTTCCGGCGAGCAATGGCCGTTTATTCCCACCGC
>JACQUI010000313.1 GCA_016210395.1 Chloroflexota bacterium
CCGGCGGAATCGTCAAGATGTTGTCTGGCTACATCCCAGATACGGCTAGATACGAAATCCTCGGAAGTTCGGTCTAGGGGACTCCTAATGATGCTCACGCGACCAGAGCCGCCTTTGGCACAACCATTCGATTCTTGCCACTGAAAGCGACGTCAAGCTTTACAACCCACTGGTCCCCAAGGTCTTCGACGATCACCCTCCCGACTCGCATGGACGTTCCGGGGCTAAGCTTCACCCCTCCACTCATGAGAGTGCCCCCCACGGGGTCTCCTCTTACTACAACGATCACCCTCTCGCCAATGGTGGGCATACGAGTCTCCTTGCGTAGCAGTTCATCCCATTCATCATCGGTTGGCCGCTGTATCTTGACCATCCGTACCGCCTCCCTACTCAGGCGCCATTATATCGCCCAGCGACAACCTCCTGCACGCATTGGTGCTCCAATGCGCGGTAAGCCCCAGTTATCCTCTTGGCTTTCTGGCCCGTATCCGCTCCACCAGCGCGCGTGCGGCGGTCTCCGGCTCCTGCGCCAGGCAGACGGCGCTGATCACACACACGCCGTCCGCGCCCGCCTCCAGCACTGCGTCCACGTTGCCGATGTTGATGCCGCCGATGGCGACGACCGGCACGTCTTTGATAGCCGCGCGGACGCTGCGCAACGCCTCCAGCCCGGCGGGGCGCGTGTTGCTCTTGGAGGACGTGCCGAAGATGTCGCCCACGGCAACATAGTCGGCCTCACTGGCAACCGATGCAAGCGCTTCTTGGGTGAGGGCGTTGGACGTGCCGATGAACTGGTGCGGCCTGAGGATGGCGCGGGCCTCGGTAACAGGGAGGTCGTGCTGGCCCACGTGCAGGCCGTGGGCGTTGGCCGCTATGGCCAGGTCAGCGTGGTCGTTGACGATGAAAGACGCGCCTGCCTCCTCGCAGGCCTTCCTGAGCTCGCGGGCCAGGGGAAGCTGGTCGCCCTTGTCGTGCACCTTGTCGCGGAGCTGGATGGCCGTTGCCCCTCCGCGCAAGGCCGCGCGGGCGATCTCCAGCACGTCACGCCCGCCGGTGAGCTGCGGGTCCACGATGACGTAGAGGCCCGCCACTTTGGAAGCAGCCCGTTTGCGGAGAGCGAGGGTATGGGCGGGAGTTTCGCCCGTTTTCGTCTCGTCTATCGCAAGCTCTGAGAAACGAGACCGCACGGTGTCCAGCGTAACGCCCAGGCCCTTGAGCACGCCCGCTGCGACGCCTTCGCCCTCGCGCAGGAGGCCGATGAGCAAGTGCTGCGACCCGACGTAGTGATGGTTGAGACGCCGGGCCTCGTCCACGGCCAGCTCAATCACCCGCTTCGCCCGTGGCGTCAGGCCGATTTCACCTGGCGCGGGCCGCCGCTCTTCCCGCCCAACGATCTGCTCGACTTCAGAGCGCACTTTGCCGGGGTCTGCAGAAAGGTCTGCCAGCGCCCGCGCTGCCGGCCCCTCCTGGTCTCTGATGACGCCCAGCAGGATGTGCTCAGTGCCGATGTAGCTGTGGTTGAATCGCTGGGCCTCCGCCTGGGCGTAGGAGAGGGCCCGGCGGGCCTGCTCGGAGAACTTCTCAAACCTTGAAGTCATTGAGTCCCCTTTCATGCCCGTTTCCAGACTGGCAGGCTGTGCTTCCCAGGAGGAGAAGGTTTGGAAGAGCGACCCCAGGGACAACCCTCACCTCTGTCCTCTCCCAAGGGAGAGGAAGCTATTGGCCTGCCAGGTGGGAGAACGAAGCTCTGTGCTGTCTACAGGTCCAACCCGGCGGGCGGCGTTCCTTCCCGCGCGGCGTCTATGGACTCCCGCACCTGCTGGGGCAGCGCCATGCCATTCCTGGCAAAGGTCTCCTCCACGTTGCGGCCGATATTGCGCGGGTCGCGGAAGAAGTCCAGCCCCGGATCCTTGGGCGCCGGGCCTGTGGCCTCGTGGACCTGCCCTACTGTCTTACCGATGGCAAAGGAGGAGACGGCGCGTTGCAGGCGAGCGCTCCCGCAGTGCTGGCAGGACGGGTCCAGGGACGAGGTGACGGAGCGGGTCAGGAAGCTGGACTTGCGCCCGCAGTCGGAGCAGAGGAACTCGTAGATGGGCATAGCGATCATCTCGGACGTCTCTTCCCCATCCGAGGAAGGTTAGGATAGGGACGCCTCGTAGGGCTACCCCCACCTCAATCCTCCCCCGCAAGGGGGGAGGAAGCAATGGTATGCTACTACCCCACCGGGGGAGAAAGCTGTTGGTGACCTACTCGTCGTCAAGGGCGTCGCCAGGCCCGGTTTGCTCGGCCTCCACCTCGGCGGCGAACTCATCCAACTCCCGCCCGAAGGCCGGCCCCATGTCCTTGCGCATACCCTTGGCCCATTCGGTCATGCTCTTGGGGTCGTCCTCGTCGAAGTCGCCCATGCTCTCGGTGGAAGGGATGCTCATGCCCGAGTCCCAGGGGATGTGGACGGCGAAGGTGGACATCACGCGGCGCACGTCGCTGCTGGAGCAGTGGGGGCATGCGGGGGCTTGAGCCTTGGAAACACTGCGGAAGAAGTGGCTGCTTTTGCGGTTGCAGCGGTTGCAGCGGTATTCGTAGATGGGCATGGCGTGACTCCTGCCGTTCATCCTGAGCTTGTCGAACCACAAAGGCGCCCTTCGACAAGCTCAGGATGAACGGAAGCGTGCTCTTTGCCTGGGAGAAGCGAAAGACCGTGGCTATTGTACGCATCTGTATTGTACGGCCTTGCGGCTGGTATACAATAGGGACGCCTAAGAAGCTATCTATGCCGGACCATCAAATACAGACCGCAACAGCCGCCGACCTGGACGCCCTGGAAGAGTTGGAACGCTTGGGCTTTCCCCTGGACCAGTACAGCAAGGAACGCCTGAAGTACTTGCTGTCCCAGGCCAACGCCAGCTCCTACAAGATCGAAGAGGATGGCAAGGTAAGCGCCTACGCCATGGTGCTCTGGCGCAAGGGCAGCCGCGCCGGCCATCTGTACTCCATCGTGACGCACCCGGAGGCGCAGGGCCGTGGGCTGGGGAGCGCTTTGCTGGACGCGTTGGAGGCCGAGGCGAAGGAGCGCGGGTGCGACCGGATCCGCCTGGAGGTGCGCGCCGACAACGACACGGCCATCGCATTCTACCTGCGCCGTGGCTACGTGCGCGTGAAGGAGTTGCCCGGTTTTTATACCGATGACGCCCCAGGCGTGCGCATGGTCAAGCGCTTTTGATGCGGGCGGCGTCATTGTAGGGGCGCAAGGCCTTGCGCCCCTACGCGCCTACAACAACACTTCCCCCACCACGTTGGGCAGATGCTCCAGAATGTGCGCGCCGCCGTTTCCGTCCAGCCGCACCGCCACCAGGTCTATGCGCCACTCCCGGTTGGCAAGGCCGTTGCGCTGGAGGTAGTCCTGGGCGGCCAGCGCGAGCCGCTGCTGTTTCCTTCGCGTGACCGATTCCGCCGGCGTGCCCATGGCGCTGGTGCGCCTGGCCTTGACCTCCACGAAGGCGACCACGCCATCCCTGTCCTGGACAACGATGTCTATCTCTCCCCAGGGGCAGTGATAGTTGCGCGCCAGCAGGCGGCAGCCGCAGCGCGTCAGGTAGTCCGCCGCCGCCTGCTCTGCCGCGGCCCCTTTCGCCTGCTCCGTGGTCGGCTTTGGGCTGTGCGCTTCCGGATCGAGCAACTGCCTCACGGGGGCGAAGGAGCGGCGGTGGATGGGGCTCGGGCCAAGCTCCGCCAGCCTGGCAAGGTGGTCCGGCGTTGGATAGCCTTTGTGCTGGGCGATGCCGTAGCCCGGGTAACAGGCGTCCATTTCATTCATCAGCGCGTCGCGCGCCACCTTCGCGATGATCGAGGCTGCGGCGATGGACCGGCACAGCGCATCGCCCTTGATGATGGCGCGGAAGGGAAGGCCCGCATCAGGCAGCGGCAGGGCATCTATGAGGAGGTGGTCTGGACGGAGCGAAAGCGTCGCGATGGCGCGGGTCATGGCCTGCCTTGTCGCTCCCACGATGCCGAGGCTGTCAATCTCCTCCGAGCTTGCGGAGCCGGTGGCCGCAGCCGTCGCTCCGCTGCGGATAGCAGCGTCGAGACGAACGCGTTGCGCCGCAGTGAGGGCCTTGCTGTCCCGCAGGAGCGGATAGAAGGGCAGCTCCGCCTGGGGGTCAAGCACGACCGCTCCCGCCAGGACGGGGCCTGCAAGCGGCCCTCGTCCCACCTCGTCCACGCCTGCAATAAGACGATACCCCTGCCGCTGCAGGCGCAGCTCTTCTGCGAACGTGGCAATGGGCTTAACGGCCAAGTTTGTACCGCCGTTGAGGCATGACGGATCTCGCACAGGCTCAGGATACGCGGATTATACGCGGGGGCTGTGCGCCGGGCCAGCGCGCGCAGGGCCAGGTCGCGCCGGTTTGGGAGCATGGGGCGCTGGGGCGTGCAAAAAGTAGGGGCACGACATACTGAATCGTGCCCCTTGTATCGTATGGAAGACCTGGAGTGAGGACCGCCGTGTCCCTACCGGGATAGGCCGATTTGGGAGACACGCTGGAAGGCGGCAACCGGCTCTCCGCAAACAGGTGAGCGCAGGGCGCCCTCGATGACGCCGCCGCCGAGAAGCTCTTCGCCCTGGTAGAACGCCACCGCCTGGCCAGGCGTAATGGCCCGCTGGGGGCGGTGAAACCGTACCACCAGGCGGCCAGGCTCGGGGATGAGCGTGGCGGCGTCTTCCGAGGCCTTGTACCGGATCTTGGCGGTGACCTCCACGGGGCCTTGCGGCGCGCCGGCAGGAAAGCTGGCCCGGCTGGCCCAAAGCGTGTCCTGCCACAGCTCTTCCGCCGGCCCAGCGATGACGCGGTTGCTGGCGGCGTCAACGCCCACGACAAAAAGAGGCGTGGGCGAAAAAACGCCGAGGCCCTTGCGTTGGCCGATGGTGTAGTTGTGGATGCCTTCGTGCTTCCCCAGCACGTTGCCGCTGGAGTCTACGATGTCCCCCGGGACAGCCTTGACACGCTCGCGCAGGAAGGCGCGGTAGTCGCCCGTGGGGATGAAGCATATCTCCTGGCTGTCCGGCTTGTCGGCCACGGGCAGTCCGCCCTGGCGGGCGATGGAGCGGATCTGCGGCTTGGTGTACTCGCCCACCGGCAGCAGGACCCGCGCCAGCTCATGCTGGCGGAGGGTGTACAACACGTAGGACTGGTCCTTGGCGGCGTCCACGCCCTTCAGCAGGTGGTAGGCCCCATCCCGGTAGGCGACGCGTGCATAGTGGCCCGTCGCCACATAGCCGGCGTCCAGCGAGATTGCGCGCTGCAGGAGAAAGCTGAACTTGATCTTGTCGTTGCATGCCAGGCAAGGATGAGGCGTGCGGCCACGGGTGTACTCCTGGCAGAAGTAGTCTATGACGTGCTCCTTGAACTCCCGCTCGAAGTTCAGGAGGTAGTGGGGAACGCCCAGGACCTGGCAGACGCGGCGGGCGTCGTCCACATCCTCCAGGGTGCAGCAGCCCTTGTTGTAGGAGGTCAGGGCATCGGTGTGGTCTGCGGTGAACAGGCGCATGGTGACGCCCACGACATCGTAGCCCGCCTCCTTCAGGAGCAGGGCTGCGACGGAGGAGTCAACGCCTCCGCTCATGGCGACGACGACGCGCTTGTGGGACATGATCACTCTCTGGGCAAAACGATGGCGTGGCTGGCCTGTACCCCGTTCGTGGGTTCGACAGGCTCACCAAGAACGGGGGCTTGCGCTCCCGGGCCAACAACTTTGGGCATCAGGTAGAGCGTAGCATAGGTGACGCGGGTGGACAACAACAGATAAGATATGGGTAGCCCAAACGCAACGTGGGAGGCCATATGGCTGCCAAAGCGCGTCAGAAGGCTCCCAAAGTTGCCGCGCACAATGAACCGGAAGGTGAGCCTGCATCCTTGCGAGAGACAGTAGCCCCTCTAGAGCAAGAAGTGGCGCATCTGACGACGCAATCCGCTATGGAAGACGTTATCGTCCTTCGCAGCATCAACAGGGAGCAATCAAGTAACGAGAGATTAGGAGCACCCGTCTGGAACCAATTGAATATGCCCGAAAGATCGTAGACGTGGCCGCTGACAAGCAGGCCACAGACATTCTGCTGCTGGACATCCGCAACGTGGGGACGTTTACGGACTACTTCGTCATCATGACCGCGGATAACCGCCGCCTGATGCGCGCGCTCCAGGAGGACGTAGTGGAGGCGGTGGAGAAAGCAGGCGCGGCGCTACATCATGTGGAAGGCACGCCGGACGCCGGGTGGCTGCTGCTGGACTTCGGCGACGTGATCGTGCACCTGTTCGCGCCGGAGGAGCGGGCGTACTACGCCCTGGAGGAGCTGTGGGCAAAAGGGCAGCAGGTGGTGCGAATCCAGTAAAACGGGGCCCGAAGACGTTCGTTTGTTCGTAGGGGCGCAGCATGCTGCGCCCCTACGTTTGCGTCAGTACAAGTCTTGTCGAAATCGCAGGGCGTGCCCACATTCCAAGACACCCTCCATGCCATGCTGCGCCCCTACGCCGTTCACCCACACGCTCGTGCCATTTATGATGCGGTGGCGGAAGCGGCCGTTCCTGCCAGAGATACTTACGCTACGACTCCAGGATCCATGGGTCGTTGGCGCGCGAGTAGGACAGGATCTCCGAATCGCGGAAGAAGATGGCGATCTCGCGCTTGGCCGAGTCTACGGCGTCGGACCCGTGGATGAGATTGCGCCCGATGTCAATGGCGAAGTCGCCCCGGATGGTGCCGGGGGCCGCCTTTGCCGCGTTGGTCTCGCCCATGGTGTTGCGGACGATGGCCACGGCGTCCTTGCCTTCCAGCACCATGGCCACAAGCGGGCCGGACGTGATGAAGCCGACCAGCCCTGGGAAAAAGCCCTTGCCGACGTGGGCCTCATAGTGGCGGTGCGCCAGGGCCTGGTCCATCTGCATGAGCTTCATTGCGGCGATCTTCAGGCCGCGCGCTTCCAGGCGAGCGATGATCTGGCCGACCAGGCCGCGCTGGACGGCGTCAGGTTTGAGGAGGACAAGGGTGCGTTCCATGAAGGCTCCGTTCTTCGTAAAGTGTTCGGACTATTATGGCACAAGGCTTGCACGCGGGAAACGTGTCCGTCGCGCGAAGCCACGGGGAGCGTCCGAGTTCGTCGGCGCCCAACTGAGCGCGTAGTGGGACCCGAGCTTCTGCGATAGCTGCTTGTACTGGACAGAACATTTGTGTTATTCTGAAGACGGCCTGACATGTGACAGCGCCTCTTGACAAACCGCTGGCATCACGTGAAAGGGTGTGCTACATTTGCCTTACGTGCGCTGAGATTCTGAACTGTATTGCGAAGAAGCCACTATGACAGGAGTGGACCATGCGACGCACCAAACCATTTCGGTTTCCGTACGACGAGGAAAAGCTTCGAGAAGCGATCATCTATGTTGCCTTGAGCAGCAAGGCTGATGCTCTTTTTGGGGCCGTGAAACTGAATAAGATTCTCTACTATGCCGACTTCGCTGCCTACCGCCGCCTGGGACAGCCCATCACCGGAGCATCTTACCAGAAACTGGCCGAGGGACCTGCTCCAAAGCAGATGCTCCCGATCCGGCGCATGATGGTAGATGCGGGCGACATCCGCATTGAAGTGCGGCCCTATTTCAGCGGCGTGCAGCACAGATTGGTCGTTGAACCTCACATCGCCAAGGACTTCGCACCTCGGCGCCTTTCTCCCAAGGAGATCGAAATCCTGGATGAGGTCATTCAGGCTATGTGGCATATGACTGCTCGAGAGGTCTCAGATTACTCACACCGCGAACCAGGCTGGCTTGTCACCAATGTCGGGGACACTATTCCTTATGAGACCGCCTGGCTGTCTGGCGATACCCCTAGTCAAGAGGCCGAAGAGTACGGGAGGCGCCTGGTTGGCCTCCCTATCTAGCTTTGAGGATGGCTATGACGTAAAGGAGGGTGACGGCTTCTTGAACGAGGTGAAAGAAGCCGTAGAAGGGGATTTACCTCGATGGGACGAGGTCATGGCGGGGGTTGATTTTGCTCTGAGTAAGAACCCGTACATGGCTGGCGTTCGCATTGGTAATAGCGATTTCTATTACAGGCAACTGAATACCACACCTATGCTGGTCATCTACTACACGGTGGAGGAGAACGTTGTCGTCCTCAGGCACGTTCTTCGTATTGACTCATAGGAAGGAGTATTGGCGCCACACGCACACGCGAAGCGGCAGGCCAGTGGCCTGCCGCTTCGTGCGTAGACGCATGTTGTTTGCTACAGCTTCACAGCAGCCGTATTGCCGGTGATCCTGATGTCGGTGCCAAAGGGCTTGGAGAACGTCTGGAACCGCTCCAGGATCTCCTTGGCCTCCGCGCCGTCGGCCAATAGAGGTCGGCCCTGCTGAGAGCGGGGCCGGCCAAAGCCCAGGTCTACCGGGTACAGCTTGATCTCCGCCAGCTCATGGTTCTTGAAGGTGATGAGCGGGACAGTGCTCTGCCAGCGGATGGCCTGCACGCTCTGGCCCCGGGTGGGCTTGCGGTC
The DNA here is from genome assembly GCA_016210395.1 of Chloroflexota bacterium. Classification (GTDB taxonomy): domain Bacteria; phylum Chloroflexota; class Dehalococcoidia; order Lucifugimonadales; family JACPCL1; genus JACPCL1. Next base: position 8,540 of record JACQUI010000313.1, read on the forward strand.
GGCGGTGTAGCCGGCGCGGCCGTCGTAGAAGTCGGCGGGAGTGGCGTCCCAACCCAGGCCCTGCCGCTCGATGTTGTCCTGGGGCACCAGCTCTACGGTGTCGTTCTCCAGGATGAAGTCGCCCAGGGCGTAGAAGATGGGGCGGCCTTTGTAGATCTCCATACCCCGGTCCTGGTGGGGGCCGTGGCCGATGAACGCATGGGCGCCCGCGTCTATGACGGCGTGGGCCAGCTCTTTGATGTGGTCGCCGGGATCATTGGCCGTTGCGCCGCCCTCGTGGTTGTGGATGGTGAAGACGACCCAGTCGGCCATGCGGGCCGCATCGCTCACCGCCCGGACGTTGCGGGCCAGGTCCAGCTTGTTGATGACGGAGTGCTTCTCATAGGCCTCGCCCAGGACAAAGCGGGAGAAGGCGTCCTCCTCGTACTGCCAGTGGTCCATGAGCAGGACTTCGGTATCCGAAGGAGCGCCGCCGCCGAAGACTGCGGCCCGCTCCCGGGCCTGATGTGTCCAGCCCAGCTTGTCGGCGACCTTTTTCAGCGCGTCGAAGCCTTCCCGTTCCACGACCCAGTGCTGCTGCCAGCGGATGAAGTTGGAGCCTGGCCGACCTTTGATGTCGCGGCGCGCCTCTCCCGCCCTACCCGCGATAGGCCCGGAGCTGGTTGCCGCCACCATGGCAAAGCGGCCCTTGGGGGTGTCAATGTAGGTTGGCCTGGAGGCCTCGCCCATGTGCTCGCCCGTGCCGGCATGGGGCATACCGTACTGGTCCATGTAGGCCAGGTTGGTGAGCACGCCG
>JACQUI010000324.1 GCA_016210395.1 Chloroflexota bacterium
CGGCCGGCAAGGAAGCAGTCTATTCCGCCGCCGCTGCCCAGGTCCAGGACCGCCTCGCCGGGCTTCAGCGACGCCAGGGCCGTTGGGTTGCCGCACCCTGCCGAGGCCAGCAGCACCTCTCCGGGCAGGCCGGACAGATCGGTGCCCAAATACACGCCCTTGGCGGGCTGGCCAGCCTCGTCGGGGCCGCAACATGCGGAGGCCGCGTTGGTGGCCTTGGCCGCGTACCGTTGGCGGACGACTTCCTTGATTTCCTTCTGGCTCGATGTTGTCATGGGAATACCTCCTGATGCCTTGTTTGCGCTAGTGGGTAACGGCAGCCCCGGCAGCGGCGGGAACCTGTGGCGCGGCGCTGGACGCCTGCTCCACAGCCATGCTAATTGCAGGCAACATGCGCGCCCACGAACGTGCAGCGGCCTGGAACGCCTGATAACCTCTGGGTGTGAGGGTACACACCTTCCGCTCCCTCAGTCCAGTGCGCTCCGTCTGGCAGTGAATGTAGCCGCCCTCCACAAGCTCGCGCAAGGCCGGGTAGATCATCGCCGCGCTGGGCGTGCAGCACGCGTTGGTTGCCTCTTCCACGGACTTGGCAAGCTGGTAGCCGTGCTTGGGGCCTTCTGCGAGGGCTGCAAGCAGGAAGAGGCGGCACGCGCTCCGGTTGATGAGCAGGTCCCAATAGGCTTGAGTATCGAGGGTCATGGCTTGAAGCTGTCCTGTGCTATATATCGTGCATCTATATATAGCATGCCTCCTTATCCAAGTCAACACGCACCCTCCCAGGACAATCTGTTGCCCGCCAACAAACGGGCCTCCCAGGACTCACGGGTCAGCATCGTTCGTAGCCGCGGTGGTCGCCACGGGCCGCGGCGAAGGCAGGAGGGCCAGCAGCACCGCGCCCAGGGCGAATCCGCCCGCGCCGAGGAGCATGACCATCTGGTAGCTTCCCAGGAGGTCGAATGCAACGGCGGCGCCAAGGGCGCCCGCAATGCGGCCGGAGAGCGTCAGCGAGTTGGACATTGCACTGATGCTCCCATAGTGTTTCCTGCCGTAGGTGTCGGCCAGCCATGACGCCTGCAGCGGCAGCATCGCCAATCCCACTCCCCAGAGGGCTGCATACGCCCATATCAGGCCCGTAGCGCCGGGCGACGCGAACGCCAGGGCAAGGAGGGCGAAGCCCCCTGCGATGGCAAGCAGGTTCAGGAGCCACTTCTTGTCATACAGGTCGCCCATCCAGCCCACGAGCACGCGGCTCGGAATGTTGACCGTGAGCGACAGGCTGATGGCGGCGGTGGCGGCGGCAAGGGATATGTCTTGCGCCAACATGTGCGGCATCTGATGCACCTGGGTAATGCCCATGCCGACGTAGCGCAGGAAGATAGCGGTGGTGAACATCCAGAATGCGGCGGACCGCAGCGCCTCGGCCAGGGTGGAGCTCTCATTGGTAGCGCCTTTGTGCTTGGGCAACGGGAGCCGCCTCCAGAAGTCCCAGGCATGGGCCGTGGCGCGCTTGGGATTGGCGGGTAGTTCGCCGTCCGGCTTCAGCCCGTACTGCTCCGGCTTGTGGCGTAGCAGCGGTGCGGCAACAGCCGTGGTGGCCAGGACAAGGACCCCAAGCGCGGCAGCCCCGGTGCGCCAGCCATACGCCTCTATCAGCGCGCTCAGCGCTGGAATGAGGAGGAGGCCCGCGCCGCCGGAGCCGGTGAAGTAGATGCCCATCGCAAGGGAGCGCCGCACCTTGAACCACTGTGCCACTGCCGCAGTCCCCGAAAGTCCAACCGCTCCGTTGATGCCGGTGCCAACCAGCAGCACGAAGTAGACCAGGAACTGCCAGTAGCTTGAAGCCGAGGGGATGAGCGCCCATCCCAGGCCGCCAAGGAGCCCGCCGATTGCCGTAGTCCACCTGGGACCGAAGCGGTCCAGCGCCTTCCCAAACCACGGGCTGACCACCAGTCCCCATCCCAGCGATAACGCCCACGCAAGGGTGATGCTGGTGCGGCTCCAGCCGAACTCCTTTCCCAGCGGGTCTACAAAAACCGTGAACCCCCAGGTGAAGGCGGCCTGGTTGAGCATATACATCGCCCATGCGCATGCCACCACCACCCAGCCGTAGAAGAGGCGTGGCCTTCGTGCAACCACTGATTCCATTACAGTTCTCCTATGCGGGCCTGCACACCAGGCAGGGCCGGAATCCCCCGGCAATCGCCGCTTCCGGGGAATGGAAGGGCGTTACGTTTTCCGGCCGCACACGCCGGGCATGCGGGCAAGTGGGGAAGCAAAATATCCCTGTGGAATGGCAGCCGTAGTAGGTCGTCGTCGCGTGCACGACATCTGCACGTGTGAGGCCTTCCCGCGCCAGCAGCTTCGCCCTGACATCTGCGCCCAGGGCATAGCCCCCCAGCCCGCCGTCGCTCATGACGATTCGGTGACAGGGGACAAGCACCGGGACAGGGTTGGCTTCAAGAGCGCCGGCGACATCCCCCTCTTCTCCCGGGTAGCCAATCTCCCTGGCGACCCACCAGTAAGGGCGTACCGCTCCGAAGTGGATTTCCTGGGTCTTCAGCAGCGCCAGGCGCTGGAGCTCCGGCAACCGGGCGAAGCTCACCCTGGGCCGGGGAACGGGCGCCCGCGCCTCCACGCACGCCACCACTGACTCCACCAGCCTGCGAGGCGGCTCCTCGTGATCGGGGGTAACGCCGAAGCGGTCGCGAAGCTCGGCAACGATTTGGCGCTCCCCGGCTTCGAGGGCGAATCGCACAATCCCTTCCTCCGTGTGCGCGACCAGCGCTTCACCCAGAGAGGTCTCCACCATGAAATACCGCAGCGCGGTGGATAAAGGAGACGAGGCAGGCGCTGGAAGGCGGCGCGCCGCTTCAAGGACGCGGCCCGCAAAGCCAGGGGAGGTTTCGACCGGCGCCAGCCGCCTCATGGCTGCCAGGACCCGCCTGCCGCGCTCCGCCTGAGACGAGCACCGCCCGCAGCCGGCGATGTGCCGTTGCACAAGGCCCGCCGCCTCGGGGCCCAGGTCGCCGGCGAGAAAGGCGTCCAGCAAGAGGTCTGCGTCTCTGCACCGCATCAGGCGTCCTCCTCCAGTAGCGGTGTGAGCAGCTCGCGCAGCAGACGGGTCCCACGGTGGACGCGGGCCTTGGCTGTCCCGAGAGGGACGTCCAGGGCGGCGGCGATCTCGTGGTAGGCAAGCTGGTCAACGTGCCGCATGACCACTGGAGCGTGGTACAGTGGAGGCAGCCTCCTCATGGCCGACTCGATTGCCATGACAAGGCCGGGATCGAACGAGTCGGACGCCTGCGACGCCAGCGTTTCGACGGGAACGGAAGAGCCTCCCCTTGCCAGGGCCTCTTTCGCCCTGTCCCTGCACAGGTTGAGCGTTATCTTGTAAAGCCAGGGGGTGAGGCGCAGGTCTTCCCACGTGTCTTTGGGCCGCTTCTGCAGGTGGCGGAAGGCCCGCAAGAACGCCTCCTGCGCCACGTCTTCGGCGTCGGCCCTGCTTCCTCCAAGCATTCTCCCGGCAAAGGCGATCAGCATATTCTGGTAGGCCAACACCAGCGGCGCAAACGTATCGGCATCCGCTGGGTCGAAGCCAGCCAGCAGCTCCTTTTCATGGATGGGTGGCACTGAGGCTCCTCGTGCGATCTCTACATACAACCCTCTGTGGGCCAAAATGGTTGCACGGCAGCGCCTGCGATGCAACCATTGGACCCCGTTTGCGGTTTTGTATATGCAGGGCAAACATCCAAGAGCGAGGCGAGTGTCATGGGCAGCAAGAGCAAGAGCTACTTCTACGCCACGATAGACACACCCCTGGGATGGATCGGCGTGCTGGGTTCCGATGCAGGACTGCGCCGCCTGAGCCTGCCCAGGCCCACGCGCGACGAGGCGGTGCGCGACTTGGGGCAGGAGGCGCAGGGGGCCGCCGGCGCGCCGGAACAGTTTGAGGACGTGCACCGCCAGCTTGAGGAGTACTTCCGGGGCGAGCGGACCCGGTTTGAGGTGCGCCTGGACATGGAAGGGTACAGCCCCTTCTTTTCACGCGCGTGGCAAGCCTGCGCCTCCATACCGGCGGGGCAGACCAAGAGCTACGCGTGGCTGGCTGCCCAGGCCGGCAACGCCAGGGCAGTTAGGGCCGCCGGGCAGGCCATGGCGCGGAACCCCATTCCCCTCATCATCCCCTGCCACCGTGTCGTGGGAAGCGACGGCGGGCTGCACGGCTATGGAGGCGGGCTGCCGATGAAGAAGCATCTCCTGGCGCTGGAAAACGGCGGCGGTCTGGAAGGGGCGTGAAAGGAAGAAGCGCCCTTTCGGGGCGCTTCTTGCGTGAGAGCGGCAAGGATCCAAGGCTAGGGCTGCTGCGCTACACCATTCACGCCATCCAAAGGAGCGGGGGCATCCCGCAGGCTCCCGTTCTGAAAGGCAGCCCGTTCGGAGGTCTCGATGGAGCCGATGAGGCTCTGAAGGGCCTCCTGGAGGCTGGGATTGAAGACGGCAGCTTTGGGGCTGGCGCCGCCCTGAGCCTGGGCGGGCGCGGCCTGGACAACGGCCTCAGACGTCACCGTCGCTTGTCCTGTTTCTTTATGGAGGGTGTGGTCACTGCCGGCGGCCTCAGCCAGCAGCATCTCGGCATTGGAGCCGATCCGGGCGATGCTGGAGAGGATGCGCTGGGTCTCCAGCTCTTCGGAGAGCGCGGCGCTCATGTTCTCCGCGCGGGTGAGCAGGTGCTTGATCTCGATGAGGACGGCCTGGCGGAACTCGTTGGCCTCTTTCTGCGCCGCCATGCGCGCCTGTGAAACGATGTCCTGGGCAGCGCCCCTGGCTTCGCCGATGGTCCGCTGGGCTTCTTGCTCCGCCTGGGCTTTTGTCGCCTCTGCCTGCCGGATTTCCGCCTCGGCCTGCTGCTTTGCCCGCAGCATCTCTTCCCGCAGTGCCTTGGCCTCCTGAAGGTCGCGCTCGGCGCTGGCGCGGATGCGCTGGCAGACCGCCTGGGTGTTGCGCACGGCATCCGCCACGGCCTGCTCGCGGGCAGCTTCGGCCTGCGCCCGGCGCGCCTTCGCCTCCGCCAGATCCGTGCCGGCCTCAGAGCGGTAGCTGAGGAGCTGTTTCCACAGGTCTTCGACGTTGCTCTTGCCCATCTCGTTCAGGGGGAAGTCCCTAAGCATGCCCAGGTGTTCTGCCACTTCTTTCGATGGATTGGCCATGCGACGCGCCCTCCGCTGGATGTCCGTAGTCATACGATAATCCGGGAGGACGCGCCATGAAAGGGTGGGTGAGGTATAGAAGGTATCGCTTCGGTGTAGGGTTGGGAGTCATGCCCGCTCACCTGGTGAGTTGCATGAAAGTTCGCGGGAAGGCGTATGTGGTCCGTAAGGGCAGACCTGCGTGTCTGCCTTCCCGTAGGTGCGACACATGCGTCGCACCTACGGGCGCCCAGCGGCCGTGTCCCCATTCCCCGAGGAATCGTCCATGCGGATTGGCATCCGCACCCCGGAGGGATGAAAACGAGGGCGTCTTTTGTTGTGCGGCGTCTATTTTCGAGTCAATGACAATGACGAACGCATAGTGGACAAATCATCCCGCCTCTACTCAGCCGCGCCGGCAAGCCGCGCAGCCGCTTCCTACGGCTGGGGCGAAAGGTACTCCCGCAGCAAGCGCTTGGCCTCCTCAAGCTGGTCTTCCCGCACGAAGAGGCGGCGGATGCCCACGAAGCCGAGGTAAACGGAGGCGGCAGGAGAGTCGTCACGCACCATCACAGGAACGCCCTCGCCGCGCAGCAGCCCTGCCCAGGCCTCCGCCGTCACCGGGTCGGGGGCCGTGGCCAGGTACACGAGGCGAGGCGTTGCCGTCACACCGACCTCACGCACCCCTGCCCCACAAGCTGGGTAAGCCGCGCCTCCAGCTCAGGACAGTACTTCGTCGTGATCATGGGCATCTCCATGCGGGTGCGGCGCCCCCCCACCGCGATGTCCAAATGCACCTTGTCCTGTCCCGGGTACTCCAGCAAGAGCTGCATGGCGGACCTGAGCAAATAGGTGTCATCATCGGCGTTGCCGGAGTCCCGCATGTTGAGGACGATGGTGCGCAACGCCGGCGGCGGGGCGCCGGCGGCGGCTTTTGCCGCCGCCTGGCTGTTGATGCGCTGGGCCACGGCCGCCAGGGCTGCGCTGTGGGCGGGAGCCGGCGCGGATGGCAGCGGGGCGGCCTCCGGCGCAGCGGCCTTGACTTCATCAGGTGGGACATGGGGCATACTGCCTACGTACCCGTTAGCCTCGGCGTGGCCGTTGCCATTGGGGGTGGGGGCCGCTGCAGGCATGGGTGTAAGCGTGACGCCAGGGACAATCGCATCCAAGGGCAAGTCCTCCTCCGGCAACGAAGAGGGGATATCCTCTTCTGCCGGGTCTAGCTCAAAGGCTTTGGCTTCGTTGACGTACAGGGAGAGGCCTTCGTCACGGGCCTGGAGTTTGCCTGTGACCTCCAGCAAACTGCCTTCCAACCACAGGTCGCGGGTCTGCTCGTAGACGTTGGGCCATGCTACGACTTCAATCGTCCCGCCAAGCATCTCGAGGCTCCCGCTGAGGAAAGCCTTGCCTTCCTTGGTGGCCCGCTCCTGGCTGGATGCCATCTCCCCCACCACGGTCACCTTTTGGCCTGCGTAGTCCTCCAGGTCTTCACGAAAGGTGACGGCGTTGGCGGCGGCGCTGGCCAGGGCCAAGCGGTTGGCTGCGGACCCGCCGCTGATGGGCTTGCCCAGCAACTCTTTCTCCCACGCCTTGCGGTCTTTGTCGGAGACTGGCTCGCCCTTGATAAGCTCCAGGCTCATGGAGGTCTCGGGGGCGGCCTGGCCGAACATATCGAAGAGGGTGGTCTGCCCCGAGTCCTTGCGTCTGCCTTCTTGCTGGGCCAGATTCATGAGGCGGTCCAGGCTCTGCAGCAGGTCGCCGCGCGGCCCAAAGGCGTCCAGCGCGCCGGCGCGGATGAGGCTTTCCATCGTCTTCTTGTTCAAGGCGCTGAGGTCGGCATTGCGAGCCAGGTCGTCCAGGGTGGCGAAGAGGCCGTGGGCCTGGCGCGACTTCACCAGCGCCTCCACCGCGCCCGTGCCGACGTGTTTGATGGAGCCGAGGCCGAAGCGGATGGCGGGCTCGCCGTCGGCCACCTCAATGGTGAACTGGACGTCGCTGCGGTTGATATCGGGCGGGAGCACGCGGATCTTCAGGCGGGCGCACTCGTCCATGTCAATCGCCACGCGCTCCTGGTTGCCCAGGTGGCAGTTGAGGAGGGCGGTCAGATACTCCACGGGGTAGTTGGCCTTGAAGTAGGCGGTCCAGTAAGCGATGAGTGCGTAGCTGACGCTGTGGGCCTTGTTGAACGCGTAGCCGGCAAAGGGCTCGATGAGGGCGAAAACGGCCTCGGCAAGCTCCTGGGTGTAGCCCTGCTGGACGGCGCGGGCCAGGAACTTCTCCCGCTCCTGCTGCATGATGGCGGCGACCTTCTTGCCCATGGCCTTGCGGACAATGTCCGCCTCGCCGAGGCTGTAGCCGGCCAGCGCCCGCACAATAAGGAGCACCTGGTCCTGGTAGACGATGACGCCGTAGGTCTCCTCCAGGATGTCCTTGAGGACGGGGTGCAGGTAGGTGACCTTGATCTGGCCGTGCTTGGCCTTGATGAAGGTGTCAATGTGCTCCATAGGCCCGGGCCGGTAGAGGGCGATCATGGAGGCGACGTCCTGCAGCGACGACGGCTTCAGCTCTTTGATGTAGCGGCGCATGCCGCCGCCCTCGAGCTGGAAGATGCCGGTGGTCTCGCCGGAGGAGAGGAGTTGGAAGGTGTTGGCGTCGGTCAGGGAGATGGACGGCAGGCTGATGCGCTCCCCCCGGTGCTCTGCGATGACCTGGATGGTGCGGTCAAGGATGGTGAGGTTGTTGAGTCCCAGGAAGTCCATCTTCAGGAGGCCCAGCTTCTGCACCGGCTCCATGGAGAACTGGGTCACGGGGACGCTGCCCTCGTCGCCCTTGACGGGGCGCTGCAAAGGCGCGTACTCGGTGATGGGATCTTCGGAGATGACAACGCCCGCTGCGTGTGTGCCCACGTTGCGCACCACGCCCTCCAGCCGTTTGGCGTTGTCCATGAGCGCGTGGAGCGTTTCGTCTGCCCCGTACAGGTCCTTCAGCTCAGGCACGGCCTCCATCGCTTCGTCCAGGGTCTTGACCCTGAAGGGAATAAGGCGGGCCACCCGGTCAACGTCGCCGTAGGGCATGGCCATGGCGCGGCCGGTGTCGCGGATGGCGGCCTTGGGGCCAAGGGTGCCGAAGGTCACGATCTGCGAAACGTGGCTGTCGCCGTATTTCCCCACAACGTAGCGCAGGACCTCGTCGCGGCGGTCGTCCTGGAAGTCCATGTCAATATCGGGCATCTCCTTGCGCTCCAGGTTGAGGAAGCGCTCGAAGACCAGGCGGTGCTCCAGGGGGTCCACGTCGGTCACGCCCAGGCAGTAGAGGGCGAGAGAGGCGGCGGCGCTCCCCCGAACGCCGAACAGGATGTGGCGCTGGTGCACAAAGGAGGCGATGTCCCACACGACCAGAAAGTAATTGGAGAAGCGGGTCTTGCGGATGACGTCCAGCTCGTACTCCAGCCGCTCCTGGACCTCTTCGCTGGGGCGGCCGAACCGGCGCCTCAGGCCCTCCCGGCACAGTCGTGCAAGGTAGGCGTCCGAGTCCTCGCCCTCAGGCGGCACGAACTCAGGGATGTGCGGCACGCCGAAGTCAATGGTCACGCTGCACGTCTCGGCGATGCGCTGGCTGCTCGC
>JACQUI010000339.1 GCA_016210395.1 Chloroflexota bacterium
CCAGCGCTCACCGCGACCCCCGTCTGGCATGCTTTTCATAGCTCGCTCGCCATCCATGCCGGCTACCCTATCTTCCGGGGGACCGCGGCCGCAGGGCCGCAGAGCAGCTGCGCTACGATGGCCGAGAGCCCGGCCCACAGCTCGCTGCCTTTTTCCAGAATGGCAACCGCCCCGTACCTCAGGGCCGCCTCGCGCACCTCGGGCTCCAGGGCGCTGGTGACCAGCACCACCGGCGTCCCCGGCGCCTCCCTCAAGAGACGCCGCATCGCTTCCAGTCCCCCCAGCACCGGCATGTGCACGTCCATCACTACCAGACTCGGGCGCAGAGCGCGCGCCAGCTCCAGCGCCTCCACACCGTTCGCTCCCTCCCCCACCACAACGCACCCCTCCAGTGAGCGCACCAACTCCCTCATCGCCTCCCGCATCGCCACCGAGTCATCGACTATCAGAGCCCTTATTTCGCCCACCAGCTCCATCTCTCGTACCTCTCGGCCTCAGCGGACTGGACGCCAGCCAAGTGAAATCCTCTTTCCTCCACGGCCCAGGAGCCAAGCCTCATGATCACAGAGCAAGATGCCTGTGACTATCCTCTCTCAGAGGGAATTGTCCAGATGGCGCCAGCCGACGGGGAGTAAGTCAGCAGGGGACAAACGTCACTTACCAGAGGACAAGTGTCTGCGGTTGGGGTGTCGCCGGAAAGTCCGGGGGGTTGACCTAAGGCCGGATGATGCCCTTGCGAATCGCGTAGCGGACGAGCTCAGCCACGGTGTGAAGCCCCAGCTTCTCCATGATGCGGGTGCGGTAAGTCTGGGCGGTAGCCATGCTAACTCCCAAACGGGAAGCGATCTCTTTGTTAGGGAGACTATCGCCAATCAAGCGCAGGACTTCCAGCTCTCTGGCGCTGAGGCTCTTCACCTGGGGAGCCTCCTCTTCGCCGAGGTACTCGGTGACCAGGGAACGAGCGAGAGATGGGTAGAGAAAGACCCCGCCATCTTGCACGGCACGCAAGGCGGCCAGAATGTTATCCGAACCGCCCCCCTTGACCACGTAGCCTGCCGCTCCCGCCTGCAGTGATCGGAAGAAGTAGTCCCTGTCCTCGTGCATGGTCAGAACCACCACGTGCGTTTCAGGCACATCGGCTTTGATTTGCACCATCGCTTCCAGGCCGTTCATGTCGGGCAGGGTGATGTCTATGAGAACGATGTCGGGCTTCAAGCGCCTGGCATCCAGCAGGGCCTGGTGCCCGCTCGCGGACTCCCCCACAACCTCGAAGTCCTCCTCCCCCTGCAACAGCGCTCGCACGCCCATCCTTACCACGGCATGGTCATCCACCAGCAATACCCTTGCCTTAGCCATCACGCCGTCCCCTCACCCCATCTGTCAGCGGTATCTCCAGGCTAATCGTCGTCCCCGTGCCAGGCTGGCTCTCGACCTCGAGCTTCCCGCCGGCCAGGGACGCCCGCTCCTGCATCCCTTGAAGACCAACGCCGTGCTCAAGGATATCGGCCGTGAAGTTGAATCCTCGACCGTTGTCTTTCACCGTGACGATAAGGGCGCCGCCGCGGCATTGCAAGTGGATCGCGACCCGGCGAGCGTCGCTGTGCCGAGCCACGTTGTTGATGGCTTCCTGCACGACCCGGTAGATGACCGTCTCCAAAGAAGGGTCAAACCGGGAGGGCATCCCCTCCTCTTCGACCAGGCATTCGATGCCCGCGGGCGCGAGGTAAAGCTCGGCGTAGCGGCGTATGGCGGGGACAAGCCCAAGGTCGTCCAAAGCGGCTGGGCGCAGGGCGACCGTAAGTCTACGCAGGTCCGCTAGGGTGGCGGCCGCCAGCTCTCTCAGGCCCTCCACATGGACCTTAGCGGCGGGCCACTGGGCAGGCGCATCCCGCTCCAGCCCTTCCAAGCCCATGGTCAGCGCCGAGACCGCCTGCCCGATCCCGTCGTGAAGCTCCTGGGACACTCTTCGGCGTTCATCCTCCTGCGCCCTGAGCACCTTCGCCAGAAGAGCGCGGAGCTGCTCCTCCTTCTGACGCAGGGTGTCGTAGAGTGCCAGCAGCTCCCGATTCCTGTGGTGGAGCTCAGATGTCCGGCTCTGGACCTGCTTCTCCAGCTCCGATCCCCACGTCTGCAGGCGGAGTCGCATAGTCTCCAGACTTTCCGCCAATGTGCCGATTTCATCCTGGGCCGCTACCACTATGGGCTCATCCACCTTCCCTTCGGCTATGCGCTGCGCCGCCATCGTCAGATGCTCGGTAGGTTGGACCACGTGACGTGTGGTCACCCAAGCCACCATCATCGTCCCCAGAAAACCAAGACCCGCAAAGAGGATGAGCCGTTGACGCAGATGGAGTGGGAGCGCCAAAGCCACATCCTCACCTTGCTCTAGGATTGCCACATAAGGACCGGAGGCCAGAGGCGCCGCGGCGATGACGTGGGGGGGGAATTTTTGTCCCTTCTTCGGTCTGTGCGCGAAAACAAATGGACCCCGTGGCAGGGGCGCTTTCTGCTGGAGGAGCTGCCAATGGGGACTGAGCTTGCCGGAAGGCGTGCCTCCCCTCCTGGTAAGAGCGACTCGACCGTCCGGCCCCAACACCTCGAGGCCGTACGAAGTCGTGGACTTTCGCCCGGCTGCCGTTTCGACGGTGGTTCCTGGCGAGGGCAAAAGATATGGCTCGTCTCCGCTCGCTGAAGCAAGCACGAGGATCACTCGCCACGCGACGTCACCGGCATCGTCCTTTACCGGCACAACGAGGGTGCCGAAATAGGTGTCAGATGAGGCGGACTCCGGCATAAAAAAGACGCTGGGCTCCTGGACAGCGCTCAGGGCGCTCACCGACAAAAAGTGCGACGCTACACTGCCTGGACCGGGCAATGCTAGTTTGCTTTCGCCCTCCCGGTCCACCAGCCATAGACCTTGTGGGACTACGAATGAGGACAGAGAGGACTGTTGCACATAAGAGGATTGGGCGAGCAGGTCAAGCCCGATCGCCTCGATGTCCTGGGCCGAATCACCCTTGAGCAGACGACCCCTCATGAAGCCAACGCCGTGAGCAAGTTCCTGTAGACTACTCTCCAGGGCAGCGGCAGTGGCGAAGGCAGTGCCCTGGCGCTCGTCATACACCAGTTGGGTCGCCTGGTGGATGGCTAGAAACCCCAGGTAGGCGCCAACTGAGAACATAGCCACCAGCCCTATCGCGACATAGAGCATGATGCGGCGTTGCAGCCCGAGGCGACGAAACCGATTCATGCCTCTTACCCTTGCCTTCTGTCAGCAGGCCTCACCGGAGGCGCAGGCCACGGCTGCTGTCTCTCTAGCATCCTTTGGCTAGCTGGCTCTTCAGCGTACCACCCGCTTGGCCCAGCCGACAAAGGCCACAGCCGATATTGCTGCCGCGACGAATACGAGCAGCGCTGGCAGGAACAGCAGAAAGACGGGTAACAACAGTAGCACACCAACTGCCAGGGGCACGGCTACCCACCGATCCCGCCTACCTGCCGACTTCTCAGCGCCGGACCCACCTGTCCTCGTAGCAAGAGTACCGCCCATGGCTTACCTCCGTGCTGCGGGTTACGCTCCCAGGGCACTAGCTCCCGTCCTGGCGATGATGCCAGCACGCGTCCCGAAGTTCCATTCTTGTTTCCAATTCGCAGCCGCGCCTTCAACAACAGGTGTCGAGGGCAACCTGACCCGGCTGCCCCCCCTGCCCAGCCTGCGATTGCCGGATGGGCAAATGGAGGAATAGGAAGCAAGATTGCTTCATTTGTGAACCCAGCTACACCTATCATCCATCTGAGGAGATGGAGAGGGAACCCGGCTTTGCCATAGAAAAGACATGGGCTTGGACTGGCCCCAAAGGACAGGCCTGTCCTGCGCAGAGGGGACACTGCGGACAATTCGCCGGCCCCGTGTCAACGGTGTGGACTCATCCGTTGGGGCTTGCGATCACATTTCTTACGGGACGTCTGCCAGCGTCGGAACTCCTATGATGGCGAAACGGCATTTCCAGCCAAGGCCCCAAGGAGCGTGACCAGGGCAAGAGCCAGGAGACGCAAGGAGCTGCCGCGGTCCGCGCCGTAGGGGCTAGTTGAGCGCCATCCAGATGGTGACGAATCCTGTCACAAGGAAGATCACGGCGCCGCCCAGCTTGACAGCACGCTCAGGCAACCGCTTACCGAGTACCATGCCTACCCAGACGGCGACGGCATCTGCCAACACCATCCCAACCGTGGAACCGAGCCA
>JACQUI010000316.1 GCA_016210395.1 Chloroflexota bacterium
AATGAACAGGGATCATGACCGCAATCTCTCCGTCTCAACGGCTTGGGTCTGGCTCACCGAAGGGCGAATGCTCCTCCGACGACTCACAGCCATGCCACCTTACTTTGTCAACACCTTCTCAGAGCGTGTCAACTCACATAAGAATGTTACTGGAGAGTACCGTCGGTGGCGGCCCTCTGCTATGCTGAAGGGAAGCTCGCACCCCTACCAAGGGGAAAGAATGAGACTGCGCCAGGGCCATCATGCCGGAAGCTCCTGACCTTGAAGTAATCAAAGAGGTGCTTGCCCGCCGCCTGCAGGGCCGCCGGGTGGCCTCGACCCGCGTGCTCCGCGCGACGGTCCTGCGCTCCCTGGCGGCGCAGGACTTTGCGTCGGACGTGCCCGGGCGGACGCTGGACTCCATAGCCCGCCGCGGGAAGTTCCTGCTGCTGTCCTTTTCAGGAGAGCGTGTTCTGGTCATCAACCCCATGCTGACCGGCGCGCTGCAACTCTGCGAGCCAAAGGAGCGCCTGCTGAAGAGCGCCTGCTTTGTCCTCGGCGTTGAAGACGCCGGGGAACTGCGCTACCTGGACAACATGCAGATGGGCCGCGTGTACTACACGACGCCGGAATCAGTGGGCCAGATTCCAGGCCTGAGTGAGCAAGGCCCCGATGCGTTGTCAGACAACATCTCCCTGTCCGATTTCAAGGCCCGCCTGTCCCGCTACCACGGCGAGATCAAGGGCATCCTGACACGGGGCGCCGTCGTGTCCGGCATCGGCAACGCCTACGCCGATGAGGTGCTCTTCGCGGCGGGCATCTCGCCTTTCCGCAACCGCCGGACCCTTTCGGACCAGGACCTGGAGCGCCTGCACGCGAGCATTGGACAGGTGCTTTCCGGGGCTGTCGTGGTGCTGCGAGAGCGCATGGGCGAAGAGACCCACCACAAGATCAGGGATTTCCTCCAGGTGCACCGCAAGGGAGGCCAACCCTGCCCCCGCTGCGGCGCGGCTATCAGCCAGCTTACCGCCAACCAGCGCATCACCAGCTACTGCCGCCATTGCCAGCCTGGAATGCGCATCAAGAACTGACCTGGTTGCGAACGCCCACCACCAGTTCTACGCGAATGGCGATGGCTGTTCTCAAAAGAGGCCGCCACTGTCATGCTGGAACGAGGGGGTCAAGCAACGCTTGTCGTACAGTGCGACCGCCTCGCGAAGCATCCCTCACCCGTTTCCCCCAGGCGCAAAGGGCTGCGGCAGCAGCCCGCGCCCCTCTAAAGCCAGACCTGACTCGCCTGCCGGAAGGGCCGAGGCCTCGGCCCGTCGTTTGCCATCCACTACTTCATGAGAAACTGATATGCCCGCAACTACGCTAAGGCCCACGCCGCCATTTGACCTGGACCTGACCGCCAACCACCAGACCTACTACCAGACCGAGTTTGGCGCAGACCATTATCTCAACGGCGTCTACTCCCGCGCGCTGTTCCTGGAGGACCGCCCTGTTCTGGCGCTCGCCCGCACCCTGGGCAACATGACTTCGCCCCTCGTCTCTGTGGAGGTTGCCGGCGACGGCGCCTCTCCCAGACTCGCGGAGCTTGCCGCCGGAGAGGTATCGCGCATGCTCACTATGAATTTGGCGCTGCAACCCTTCTACGACTCTGTGCGTGACGACCCCTTCCTGGGCGAAGCCACCACGCGAATGCGCGGGTTGCACCCCCCGCAGACAGGTTCCGTGTACGAGGCGCTGGTCATGGCGGTCATCGGCCAGCAGATTTCGGGCGTTGTGGCCCGCGCCATCCGAGCGAGGGTCGTCAAGGAGCTTGGAACGCCCTTCTCGGCCGACGGCGGCCAGCGATTCACGTTTCCCCAGCCGGAGTCCTTTCTCGCCGCTGGTGTGGAGCGATTGCGGGGCCTGGGCTTGAGCGCCCGCAAGGTGGAGTACATCCAGGGCATTGCAGCAACGACACTCGAAGGCGGCTTGGACCATGAGCGTATCAGCACACTCACCAACCAGGAGGTGGTTGATGAGCTGACGCGTCTGCGCGGCGTGGGCCAGTGGACTGCCCAGTGGGTGCTGCTCCGCGCCCTGGCCCGGCCGGACGCCTTTCCCGCCGGCGACCTTGCCCTGCAACGGCTGATGTCGGAGGTCTACTTCGGCGGCAGGAAGGTAGGGGAAAAAGAAGCAGCGGACTTCGCACATGATCGCTGGGGCCCGTTCAGCGGCCTTGCTACCACCTACATGTTCGCCTATATTCGTAGAAGGCGCGTCCTCCAGGAGCAGCGGGAGGTCGTCCAGGGCGCATAGGCGGCAGGCTCCCCGAACGGGTGCAGGGGCGGACCCTGCCGGGGGTGTGGGGGTGTCACCCACACTCATCCCCCTCTCACAAGAGCGGGGGTATTTGTGAGACAGTAAGGCAGAAACGCCACATGACCGGACTCGGACCAAGCGCACCAGCGTTGCAGCGCAAGTACAGGCGCTATCTTGAGGCAGAGCGGGAGGCCGTCGCCCTGTACTCCGCCATGCTTGTCGCCGAAAAAGACGCCGAGCGCGCCCAGGTGTTCAGAGAGCTTGTCGAATCTGAAAAGCGGCACGCCGCTCTGTGGGCGCGCAAGCTGGGGCTCCAGGGCCAGCCGGCGCCTCGCTACACCTTGCGGGTCCGCGCCCTGGGAGCGATTGCCAGGCTTGCCGGAACACGCCGGGCGCTGCCTCTCCTCCTCCGCATCGAAGGCGACGACACCCGTATGTACGGCGGCGACGCTGAGGCTGTCCAGGTGATGGTGGAAGGCGAAGAGCACACCCAGAAGCTGCTGGGCCTGCACAACGGCCACCCCAGCCCAAGGCGCGAGGTCACAGGCCAGGGATGGGAAAGCGCGGCATCGGGGGGAGCCTTCCGTGCCGGCGTCCTCGGGGCCAACGACGGCCTGGTGTCCAACTTCGGCCTGGTATATGGCGTCGCTGGCGGCGCCTCCGACCCACATATCATTTTGCTGGCAGGCGTGGCGGGTCTCCTGGCGGGCGCCTTTTCTATGGCCGCCGGCGAGTACGTCTCCATGCGCGCCGATCGCGACCTGTCGGAGGCGCGAATCGAGAAGGAGCGCCAAGAGCTGGAGGAGTTCCCCCAGGAGGAGCAGGAGGAGCTTGCCCTCATGTACCGGATGAAGGGCCTGACCAAAGAGGAGGCCGACACCTTGGCCGCGCGTGTGATGCAAGACAAGGCCGTGGCGCTGGACACCATGATGCGCGAGGAGCTTGGCCTGGACCCCAACCAGCTCGGCTCACCCTGGGGAGCCGCCGTCAGCTCGTTCGTCGCCTTCTCTGTGGGCGCTAGCATCCCTGTGCTCCCCTACCTGTTCGCCGTGAATGCCGCCGCCTTTATGGCCAGCGGCGTCCTCAGCGGGCTCGCGCTGCTCCTAGTGGGTGGCTTCCTCGCCTACGTCTCAAAAAAGAACCCAGTCTGGGGTAGCTTGCGGATGCTGCTCATCGGCCTGGCCGCCGCCGCCGTGACCAACGCCATCGGCCGCCTGGTTGGCGTGGCGCTGGAATAGAGGTGACGCTCTCCTTGGCCGTGTAGGTATAATAGAGGCTAGTTTCCACAGGTAGGAGCACCCCATGGCCACGACCCGCGCCAAGCCCAAGGCCAAACCCATCACGCGTGCTGCGCTGCGCAAGTTGATTGACCAGCTTCCCGAAAGCGAGCTTGTCGCCGCGCACCGCTACCTGTGCTACCTTCGGGACGAGGGCGATCCCCTGCTTCGCGCCCTCCTCAACGCCCCGGAGGATGATGAGCCTGAGACGGAAGAGGAGCGAAGAGCAGTGGCAGAAGCTTGGGAGGACTACAAAGCAGGCAGAGTTCTGTCCCACGAAGAAGTGAAGGCCATGTTCCTGGGCCAAAGCGATGCCAGGTAAGATCGAATGGACCAATCGCGCTGTCAAAGACATCGGGGAAGTGAATCCTAAAGACAGGGCCAGCATTATCCAGGCGCTGGACACATTGCTTGAAACTAGGCAAGGCGATATCCTCAAGCTGCATGGCGCTACAAGAGAATGGCGACTTTGGGTCGGCGACTGGCGCGTGCGTTTTAGCTTCCTTGACAACGGCAACATTCTGATACTGCGAGTCCTGGACCGCCGTGAAGCGTACTGATTACGTGAAAAAGGGGCTACCATGAGCGCCATAACGAAAAGCAAACCCAAGGCAAAACCCATCACGCGAACTGCCTTGCGCAGGCTGATTGACCAGCTTCCCGAAAGTGAGCTTGTCGCCGCCCACCGCTACCTGTGCTACCTTCGGGACGAGAGTGATCCAGTTCGGCAAACCTTCCTTAACGCACCGCTGGATGATGAGCCACTTACCGAGGAGGATAGTAAGGCCATAAAGGAGGGTAAGGAAGACATCAAGGCAGGACGCGTGTACGCGTTAGAGCAAGTCAAGGCGGAGTTGGGGCTGTAGCTTGCAAGTCATTCTTACCCCCAGGGCGAAGAAAGACCTGGAAGGACTTGACCACAAGGTAGCCTCTCGTATTATTCAAGCTCTCGAGCGATACGCTGAAACTGGACATGGAAATCTGAAGAGACTTCATGGCGCCGGCCGGGAACTTAGACTCAGGGTAGGCGACTGGCGAGTAATCGCAATGATGGACTTCTCTACAAACATCCTCTACGTAATGCGCGTCCGGAACCGCCGAGAGGCATACCGGGAAGGCTAGCCCGTGCGCCGGCCGCAGCAAGAAGCGCCGCTTGCGCGTGGGCAGGAAGCACCAATGAGCACCTACGCCTCCCTCAAAACTGAACACGGTGGTCCCAAGCACACCCAGGGCTACTGGGGCGCCAAAGCCGAGGCCAAACGCAAGTCCCGCAAGAAGCGCCGGCAAGAAGGAAAAAACAAGGTTGTCATAAACCAAGACTTGTAGGGACCGTTGCACGCCCTGCCCTACCCCATCACACACAATGTCCCGCCGCGCCAACAACACTCGCCAGCAGAAACCCTCCTTTGAGGAGGCGTACGCACAGCTAGAGGAGACCGTCCGCGCCCTGGAGACGGGCGGCGTCCCCCTGGCCGAGGCCACGCGCCTCTTTGAGGAAGGCATGCGCCTGGCCCGCATCTGCCAGGAGCACCTGGCCGCCACGGAACTCAAGGTCACCCGCCTTCAGCGGTCCTACGGCGCGCAAATGGAAATGCCCGGCAACGGCGATGCGGAACCCGAGCCTGAGCCGGAAGACGAGGAGCCTGGTGCCTAGAGCCGACCTTCACGTCCATACCTGCTACTCGCCGGACTCACTTACGGCCCTGGAAGCGCTGGCGCGGCGCTGCCGGCAATCCGGCCTCGACTGCATTGCAGTCACAGACCACAACACCATACAAGGCGCCTTGCGTTTGAAAGAGACAGCCCCCTTCACGGTCATCACCGGCGAGGAGATACGCACCACCGGTGGAGACATCATCGGCTTGTTCCTCCGAGAGCGCGTCCCGCCGGGGCTGACGCCTCTGGAAGCCGTGCGCGCCGTCAAGGACCAGGGCGGCCTGGTCTCGATTCCGCACCCGTTCGACCGGGTGCGCAGCTCCGTCATCACGGCGGCGGCGTTGGACGAGGTCCTGCCGCATGCGGATATGATCGAGACGTTCAACGCCCGCAACACCAACCCCAGGCACGACGAGCTTGCCGCCGCCCTCGCCGCGCGCGCCGGCCTGCCGGGCATCGCCGTCAGCGACGCCCACACCGCGGGCGAGGTGGGCCGCACCTCTATGGAGCTGCCCCCCCACGATGGCACGCCCCAGGGCTTCCTGGCTGCCCTCCGCGCCGGAAGACCCCAGTGCAAGCGCTCCAGTCCTCTTGTCCACATGGCCAGCGCGTACGCCAAGGCGCGCAAGCGGCTCTTTTGGAGCGTCCCATGCTAAGGCTCGGCTGGTTCTCCACCGGCAGGGGCGAAGGCTCACGCGCGCTCCTCAGCTTCATCCAGGGGCACATCGCAAGTGGCGCCCTACCCGCCTGCATCGAGTTCGTCTTCTGCAACCGGGAGCCGGGCGAAGTAGAGGGAAGCGACCAGTTCCACGCCCTGGCGCGCTCCTACGGCATCCCGCTGGTGACGCTGTCATCCGAGCGGTTCCGGAAGGAGCGGAAGGCCCGCCGCTTCGACGAGGTGCGCGAGCAGTACGACGCGCAGGCCATCCAACTCCTCTCACGCTTCGACCCAGATGCAGTCGTCCTGGCGGGCTACATGCTCTTCACCGCGGCGGAGATGTGCTCCCGCTACAACCTGCTAAACCTGCACCCCGCTGCCCCAGGCGGCCCGGCAGGCGCGTGGCAGCAGATCGTCTGGCACTTGATTGAGCGCAAGGCGACCGCCAGCGGCATCCAGGTCCAGCTTGCGACCATGGACTGGGACCGTGGCCCGCTCATCAGCTACTGCACGTTCCCCATAACGGGCCCAACCTTCGACCCGCTATGGCGTCAGATAGAAGGCAAGCCGTTTGAAGAGGTCAAGGCAACCCAGTGGGAGGAGATGCCCCTCTTCCAGCGCATCCGTCGCGAGGGGCAGCGGCGGGAAGCCCCTCTGCTGCTGGAGACCCTGCGCGCCGTTGCGGAAGACCGGATCAAGGTCAGCGGCAGGCAAGTCCTGGACCGCGAAGGACGGCCCATTGCAGGCTACTGTCTGAATGACCAGGTGGAAGCGTGGCTGAAGACGCATCCAGACCAGGATGCCTAACAGACGTTTTCCTGCTATTATAGTAGCAATCTTCGCTCACTGGTTGCCCCAGGACACAGGAAAGAGACACACCGCCCAACCCCATTCCCTCCCCAGCCACGCAATCCTCTGCTCCGGCAGGCCCTCCATCCTCGTGCCGCTTCCCCTTGCGCACCGCTGGCAGGCTTCATACCCCGATTGCAGACGTTGCGTTGGGGATTGTAAGCATGGGAAGCATTCAGAAGGCAGGATGGACACCACAACATCAGTCGCAGCATCCACGCGCAAGGCCCGCTTCTATTACGGCTGGGCCATTGTCGTCGTCATGGGCCTGGTTGGCTTCACCCAGAGCGCCGAGACGTTCCCGGTCCTCGGCGTTTTCATGAAGCCCATCAACGCGGAGTTTGGATGGAGCCGGACGGTCTTCACTGGTTCGATCACCCTGGGCACCCTGCTTGGCGGCATGTTGGCCCTGGTCATCGGCCCGATCATTGACCGGTTCGGCTCCCGCTGGACGTTGACCATCGCCTTCGCGCTTCTGGGCGCTTCCCTGGTCCTCACCGCCTTCGTCACCTCGCTCTGGCAGTTCTACGCCCTCCAGGCCATAGGCCGCATGCTCAACATGGGCGTCATTGCGCTGGCCTCCTCGGTGGTCATCCCCAAGTGGTTCGTGGCGCAACGAGGCCGGGCCGTCGCCCTCAGCGGCCTGGGCATACGCGTGGGGAACGCCGTCACGCCTCTGTACGTCCAGTTCATGGTGTCCGCAGGCAACTGGCGCGTCGCTATTGCCATGACAGGCATTCTGACGTGGGTCGTGTCCATGATTCCTGCGGCCATTTTCTTGCGCCGCAGGCCGGAAGACATGGGCCTCTTGCCCGACGGCGCTCAGCCGGGAAAGACAGTGGAGGCAAACGCCCGTGGTGAGAAGGGGAACAATCTGCGCGGCAAAGGCGAGGTCTCCCTCACACTCAAGCAAGTGATGCGGCAGCCTTCGTTCTACCTGCTCGTCGCGGGATTCTCACTGGTGTTCATCGCAGCTCCCGCCACCAACCTCCACATGATCCCTTTCATGACAGACCGGGGCATCAGCGATGGCGTTGCTGTGGCCGCCGTTGCTATCTTCTCTGTGTTCGCGGGCATCGGCTCCCTGGTCTTCGGCTACGCCGCCGAGAGGTTCCCCACAAGGATCGTAACCGCCCTTTTGCTCTTGCTCATGGCAACCGGCTACGCCGGCATCCTCCTTGTGCATACGGGCTGGCATGGGATCATATGGGCCAGCTACTACGGCCTGGTCTCCGGCGGCATGTTCACGTTGCAGCAAGTCCTCATGGCCGACTACTTTGGCCGCGACTCCCTTGGTGCAGTGCGCGGCGTGGTCTGGCCTGTCCAGATGGTCTTCAACGCCTTCGGCCCTTTTGCCGCCTCCGTCGCGTACGACATGACAGGCAGCTACGTGGCTACCTTCACCATCTTCGCCGTCATCGTCACGGTGGCAACGGTCCTGGTGTTCATTGCCCGGCCGCCAGTCCTCAAGACCGCCGCAGAACAAGTGGCCTGATAGTACAACCTGACAGAACAAAGAGAAGGGCCAGGCAGGTTGCCTGGCCCTTCTCTTTGTTCTTCGACTGCCTGTTCCCCTACGCCGTTCGTTTCCGTTGCTGCGAGGCGGTGTCCACGAAGTTGCCGGATGCGTCCAGCAGGGTGGGACTTTTCTCCCCGCGGATGGCTGCTCCATCCACAACGCACTGCTTGACGCCCTTCAAAGAGGGCAGTTCGTACATGATGTCCAGGAGTGTGCCTTCGATGATGGTGCGCAGGCCCCGCGCGCCGGTCTTGTGCTTCTGCGCCTCCTGGGCGGTAGTGAGCAGCGAGTCCGGTGTAAATACCAGCTCGACTCCGTCCAGGGCGAACAGGTGCTGGAACTGTTTCACCAGCGCATTCCTCGGCTCGGTCAACACGCGGATAAGAGAGTCTTCGTCCAACGGATCGAGCGTCACGACGAGCGGAAGGCGCCCGATGAACTCCGGGATGAAGCCGAACTGCAAGAGGTCGTCGGTGGTGACATGGTGAATGGTGTCGCCGGGGATTTGGGCTGCGTCATCGAGGGCGTGGAAGCCCATAGTGTGGCGGCCCAGGGAGAGGCGGCGTTCGATG
Source organism: Chloroflexota bacterium (assembly GCA_016210395.1). GTDB lineage: Bacteria > Chloroflexota > Dehalococcoidia > Lucifugimonadales > JACPCL1 > JACPCL1. The sequence continues at coordinate 8,821 of JACQUI010000316.1, forward strand.
ATCTTGTCCAGGCCCTCAAAGCTGCCGCCGCAAATGAACAGGATGCCGTCGGTCTTGATCTGGATGAACTCCTGGTGAGGGTGCTTGCGCCCGCCCTGGGGGGGCACGCTGGCAATGGTGCCTTCGATGATCTTGAGGAGGGCTTGCTGCACGCCCTCGCCGGAGACGTCCCGCGTGATGGACGGGTTCGGCCCTTTGCGGCTGATCTTGTCAATCTCGTCAATGTAGATGATGCCGCGTTCGGCCCGGGCAATGTCCCAGTCTGCCGCCTGGATGAGGCGGAGCAGGATGTTCTCCACGTCCTCGCCTACGTAGCCGGCTTCCGTAAGAGAGGTGGCGTCGCTGATGCTGAAGGGCACGTCCAGAATGCGGGCCAGTGTCTGGGCCAGCAGCGTCTTGCCGCATCCTGTTGGACCCACCATCAGGATGTTGCTCTTCTGCACTTCCACGCCGTCGGCCTTGCTGTTGCCCGCTATGCGTTTGTAGTGGTTGTACACCGCAACGCTCAGGAGCTTCTGGGCGCGCTCCTGGCCGATGACGTATTCCCCCAGCAGCCGGTGTATCTCCTTGGGC
>JACQUI010000310.1 GCA_016210395.1 Chloroflexota bacterium
CGTCTATCCCTTGCGCTGGGTGGAGGAAACCCCATAGGTATGTTGGAAGAAGATAGAACGGGCCCCATCGAAGGAGGGCCTGAAGCCGACCGGCACCTGGAGCAGCTCTATGCCGAGTGGGCCATGCTGGGCGACCTCACGCTGGCGCTGGGCCGTACGCTCGACCCGGCCGCAGCGCGGCGCGAGGTGCTAAACGTCGCCCAGACCCTCACTGGGGCCGCCACAGTCCGCGTGGCCACCAAGTCTTCCGATGGGCGGTGGGAGGCCGAAGAGCTATACGCGCTCGGGGCTGGCCACAACGAGTGGGCGCCGTCTCCGCTATGGCGCCGGCTGGTGGCCGAGGGGCAGCCGGTGGCGCTGGCCAGCGCCACAAACGAGCCGGGAATAGACTGCTATATCGGGCTGCCGCTGTACGAGGGGAACGAGGTGGTGGGCACGCTCGAGGTGGAAAACTTGCCCGCTTCGTACCGCTTGAAGGACTACGTCGGTCCGCTCCAGCTCGTGGCCAGCGTGGCCAGCCTGGCGCTGCGGAACGCTTCGCTCTTCAGCCAGGCCGAGGCCAGCCGGCGTGACTGGGAGACGACCTTCGACGCAACGAGCGACGGCATAGCCATCCTGGGTCCTGATTTCCACGTGATGCGCGCCAACCAGGCCCTGGCGCGGATGTTCGGGGCCAACCCGGAGGAGATAGTGGGCCGCCGCTGCTACGAAGTGCTGCACGGCCTCGCGCAGCCGTTGCCCGGTTGTCCCCTGGAGCGCTGCCTCGCCGAGAAGCGCCAGGCGGAGCTGGTGTGGCAGGAGCGCGCGGCGGGCAACCGGTGGCTGCAACTGCGCGCCGACCCGGAGGTGAACGAAAAGGGTGAAGTGATCAGGGTGGTCTATACGGTGAGGGATGTCACGGTGGCGAAGCAGTTCGAGCAACAGAAGGACGAGTTCGTGAGCATCGTGTCGCACGAGCTGCGCAATCCGCTCACGGTGATAATCGGCTCCCTGCGCACAGTCCTGGAAGAGCAGGGGCGCCTCCCGGTGGAGGACAGCCGCCGGCTCCTGGAGGACGCAGTAGCGGAGGCGGAGTCCCTGGCTGGGCTGGTGTCCAACCTCCTGGACCTCACCCGCGCCGAGGCGGACCGGCTCGTGTTGCATACCGAGGAGCTGAGCGTCGGCCCGGTCCTGGAGGGCGCTGCCGCGAAAGTGTTACGTCAGCGGCCGGGGCACACTTTTTCTGTTAAGGCCCCGCGATCCCTTCCCGCGGTGCGCGCCGACCGTACGCGCCTGGAGCGCGTGGCTTACAACCTGATGGACAACGCGGCCAAGTACTCCCCGCCCGGGAGCGAGGTGCGCGCCTTCGTACGAAAAAGGCAGGACTGTCTGGTCATTGGCGTGAGCGACCAGGGTGAAGGGATAAGCCCGGAGGACCAGGCGCGGCTCTTCCAGCGTTTCGAGCGCCTGGGCAAGGGCGGAGAAGGGGCTGGCATCGGGTTGATAGTGTGTCGCCGCCTGGTGGAGGCGCACGGCGGGCGCATCTGGGCGGAATCGGAGCTGGGGAAGGGCGCGACCTTCTGTTTTACGCTGCCGCTGTAGGTCGCAACCGCCGCCGGAGGGAACATATCCTCGATTCCTTTGACTTCACGTGGATGGTGATAGTATACTTACTGCTGGTATGGATAAACAGGGTGTACAGGAAGGGCCGCAGTATAAGGTGCCAAGGGGTGCCAGCATGAGATCTTTGAAGTTGAACTTTACGGTTCCTGAACATGTGGCCGAGGCGTTGAAGGCCCGCGTGGGCAAACGCAGACGCAGTGCCTTCGTTGCTGCGGCCGTTCTTGACAAGCTGAAGGAGCTCGAACATGAAGAGCTCCGACAATCCCTGACGGAGGGTTACCAGGCACGACGAGCCGAGGATGCTGAGGTAGACCAGGAATGGGAGCGGGCTACGCTCGAGGGATGGCCACGATGACGGACGAGGGAGGCAACGCGTCCCGACCTCGGCCGGAGCTTGGTTTGGGAGGAGGCTTTCCCCGATATGGCGACATCTACGACGTGGAGCTTGACCCTGTTGTTGGGGCTGAAATTGGGAAGCGACGGCCGGCCCTGGTTGTTTCCAATGACCTCAACAACGAGTTCTCAGGGACCGTCACCGTCCTCCCCATCACAGGGCAGGCTGCCCTAAAACAATACCCTTTTGAAGTTCTTGTTCCCAGGGATGTCGCTGGGCTTACCGTAGATTCCCGGATAAAGGCCAACCAGGTTAGGACTGTGGACAAGCGTCGGCTGATGAACTTCAGGGGCTTGTTGTCCTCTGAGTACTTACCAGCGGTGGAGAAGGCAATCAAAGTCCACTTGAATATGAGGTAGGGGTCCCGACGCGTCGGGATGGCCGCCCACTGGCCTAGCCCCGGCCGCCCCGGCCCTCGCCCCCGCCCCGCCCGGCGCCCTGGCTGGTATCTCGCTCTATTTTACGCGCCAGCCTCGAGCCGTCGGCCTGCATGACGAACTCGACCTTCACCGTGGCGCCTACCTCGATCCCCTGGTCTATACGCGTGTTCGCGTCTACCTTGAAGGCCATAGCGCCGATTACCCACTGCGTGGCGGACTTGGAG
>JACQUI010000331.1 GCA_016210395.1 Chloroflexota bacterium
ATGACAGCAGCGGTTGCGCCTTTTGTGCCCCGGAAGGCTGGGTAATGGGCTGCCCGACAGAGAAGACGAAGGAGTCGACGAGCCCGTGGCCGTCAACGGTGGAGACGTTCTTCCACGCCACCGTGTATGTCCCCTGGCCCAGCGGCTCCACTGCCACGGACATCATGGTGGGGTCGCCGCCGTCAACGGTGGCGCCTCCCTTGTCCACTCGTTCGCCCGTGGCGTTCAGCACTTGGATCTCGCTGAACGCGGGGGCCACCGGCTCGGTGAACCAGAGCTGCACGCGCTCGGGCGATGCGTCCAGGACCGCGTTTGGAGCGGGGACCGCCCGCGCCAGCGCAGCATGAGCAAACGCCGGACGCGCTGCCAGGAGCAGGACTGCCAGGGCGATGACGCCGAGGACAGCCCAAAGGAAAGTCTTGCGTAGTGTCGTTGCCGAGTTCATCACGTCCCCACACGTCCAGATGGTGGAAAACCCTGTCCCCCGCCGCGAAGAGGTGATCCTCGCGGCGGGGGTCTCAAAATCAGCCTCCCATTTTCTTTCTGGCGGTTGTGAGACCTGCCACGCCTATGACCGCGCCTGCCAGCGCCAGGGCAATGCCTGTAGCCGCCAGGTTGATGGCGGTAGACGCCTTGCTCCTGGCGTCCAGAGCCTCCGCCTTGGCCGATTCGGCGGCGCTCTTGGCCTCGGCCGCCGTGCCGCCGACGCCCTGCGCTGCGTTCAGCGCGCCCCTGGCAGCGGCGTCCAGCTCGCGAGCTTCGGGCAGCTTCGCCGGGAACTGGAGGTCTACAGATGACTGGACGTCATTGAAGTTGCCTCCGCCCGTGCGGGAGTTGAAGGTCTCTTCCACTGCGTTTCCTTCGACCGTGCCGAAGAAACGCATGCGGTAGTGCCCCGTGGCCGTCGGTATCAGGTCCGCAGTGTAGTGGCCGTTGTCCCCGAAGATGGCCCGCAGGTCCATCGTCTTGGAGACGGCTGAGGGGACGTGCGTGATCTCCACCTTCAGTGTCGTCTCGGCGCCTGTCACGGCTGAGTTGTCAGCCTTTCGCATGATGCGAAGGTCAACCCCGTTCTTTTGCCCTTCGTACGGGGGCTCGACGATGAAGCCGACGACGAACTGGTACTTTCCGCCAATCACGTCTCTCCGCTCGTGGGCGAAGGCCACGCCCGTGGCCAGGGCCGCCAGGGCCAAGGTGAGCACAACGAACTGTAGTTTCCTCATGCCATCCATTTGGTTCGCTCCTATTTGTTTTGCATGCGGGTATTCCGGTCTGCCTTCACGGCTGGGCCCGGGCTACCCCCTTCGTGTATGTACTGGGCTGGACTATCGTCCGTCGTCCGTCAAGCGTTGGCTTTCCCCTTCGTCCGGCGGAAGGCGCGCATGCCCACGAGCGCCAGCGGCAATCCCAGCAGCACCAGCGCCAGCAGGCCGCCGACGATCGCCCAGTTCACGACCGGCTCATCTACCTCCAGAGGGAAACTGAACGCACCCGGCCCTTGTTGCCCAGTCACCTGGACAGTGAACATCCATGTCCCAAGGGCGCCCACGGTCATGTTCACATCGTAGTACTGCGGCGTAGTCACTGACCGGTAGGCCGGCAACGGCCCCACTTCGGAGCCGTCCGGGCCCCTGCCCAGGAACGAAACCGAGGCATTGGTGACTAGCCGCTGGGTCTGCGCATCCAGAAGGACAACCGAGAGATGCGCGTTCCCGCGCACCAATCTCGGCGACGCCGCACGGACGGTAATCCGGTACGCTCCATCCTGACCTTTGTACACCTCAGTCACAGCGGAGCCGTTGGCAGAAGCGCCCGGCGCCGCCAACGTCCAGGCCCAGAGCCCCAGCGCAATGCCGAGGGCCAGCGACCATAGCCTGGCGGTCCTGACGAGCGGGCCGGTGCTGTTTGAGCGCAAGAGCAAGGGCATGCCTTCTCCAAATGCTGGGATGAAGCCGGTGGGATAACCGGCAGGGAATGTCATAGCCAGGCCGTGGACGCGCGCTGCCCACGGGCTGAACAGGCGGGGGACTCAGGCGGGACGGGGAGGAGGGCTGCCGGGGGAAAGCACAGGCGTGAGCACGCGGGGCAGCGTGAAGAGGCCCCCTATGCTTGTCAAAAGGGCCAGGACCAGGGCCAACGATGGGGCCAGGGCCAGGAGCTGCCACCCGCCAGAGCCCTCCGGCGAACCTGATCCCTCTGAGTCGGGCGTGTAGACCACGTTCCCGTGGTCATGGGAAGCGCCTGTGTGGACATGGTCCTGGTATCCGGCGTGGCCGTGGGGAGCAGGGATGGACGAGAGGAAGACGTGCCCGTGGTAGGGCAGGCGCTCGGAGAAGTGGTGGTCAACAAGCGACCCGGTGAGGGCGTAAAGCAGGGAGAAAGCGGTAGCCAGCGCAAGGAGCGTTCGTATGTGCGATGGGTGCGTCACTGTTGCCTGCCTGTAGGCCATTATAGCAGGGCGCGGCCTCGTTCTTGCACCCCCAGTGGCGGCTTGTTATAGTTAGAGGATAATCGGGGAGGGGTCGCATAGTGGTCTAGTGCGCCCGCCTGCTAAGCGGGTAGGGGGTGTTTAGCTCCCTCACGGGTTCAAATCCCGTCCCCTCCGCCAC
>JACQUI010000317.1 GCA_016210395.1 Chloroflexota bacterium
CCCAACAGCCTCCCGGTGCACTCGTGTCGCCCTCGCCAGCGTCCCACCACCGCGTTCTGGTCCCACAAACCCCTCCGGTACCGGCGACGCCAACCCCAGGCGGTGGATCGGGGCAGATATGCGTGCCTTGTGTGCCGCGCCCTTTTGCCTCATAATTCGGGCATTCGTGCAACTGCAGGGGTGTAATGAACATCTTCTTCGACGTTGACTTCACGTTGGTGGGACTGGACCTCACGTTGCGTCCCGGCACCCACGATACAATGCAGAAGCTCTTGGCCGATGGCCACAAGATCTACATCTGGTCTGGCGTGGGAATCCGCTGGCCGGAGGTCAGGGAGCACAACCTCACACCCTACGTCACTGACTGCTACGTCAAGCCCCTGGACCATTTTGAAGAGAAGCTCTCCCAGATGAACCTGCCCGCGCCGCCGGACCTGGTCATTGATGACTACCCCGAGGTCCCCACCGCCCTCGGGGGCTTCTGGGTGCGCCCGTACTTCTTTTACAGCAGCAACGACAACGAACTGGAAGTCCTCTACGGCCTGATTACCGAAGTGGCCCAGACCGGCCGCTCCGATAACCGGCGCTACAAGCCACGGCCCGCCAAAGGCCTGTTCCAGTAGCACATGCCCATACGCATCCTTGATCCGCACGTTGCCGCGAAGATCGCCGCAGGCGAGGTGGTGGAGCGGCCTGCCTCGGCAGTCAAGGAGCTTGTGGAAAACGCCCTGGACGCCGGGGCAACGCGAGTCACCATCGAGACCCAGGGCGGCGGCCTCCAGCTTATCCGCATCACCGACGACGGCGAAGGCATCCCCATCCTGGAGCTTGAGCTGGCGCTGGAGCGCCACGCCACCAGCAAGATCACAAGCGACGCCGACCTGGGATCCATCGCCACCCTGGGCTTCCGCGGCGAGGCGCTGCCCAGCATCGCTGCTGTCTCACGGCTGACGCTCACAAGCCGGGCCCGGGGCTCAGAGCAAGGGGCATACGTCCGCGCCAGGGAAGGCGTCCTGGAGCGCAAAGGGGCCGCCGGCTGCGCAGAAGGGACGACCGTGCTCGTCCAAGACCTCTTCGCCAACGTGCCCGCACGCCGCAAGTTCCTCCGCTCCGAGGCCTCAGAAGCGGGCCGCATCCACCGCGTGGTCAGCCACCTTGCCATGGCCTTTCCCCACGTGCGCTTCCAGCTTGTCCAGAATGGGAAGGACACGTTCCTCTCGCTCGGCGACGGCGACCTGCGCCGCGTGCTCGCCCAGGCTTACGACGCCGCCACTGCGGACGCCCTCCTGGAGGTCAGCGGCGATGACAGCGAGGCGCGGTCTGCCCTTGGTTTCGTTTCGCCTCCGCACGTCAATCGCGCCAACCGCAGCGCCATCAGCCTCTTTGTCAACAATCGCTGGGTGCAAAGCCCCATGCTGGTCCAGGCGATCGAAGAAGCCTACCGTGGCCTGCTCATGGAGGGCAGGCATCCCCTGGTATGCCTGCGCCTGACCGTGCCCACTTCTGAGATAGATGCCAACGTGCACCCCACCAAACAGGAAGTGCGCTTTCAGAAGGAGGGCGCTGTTTTCGGCCTGGTGCAGCGGGCTGTCCGCCAGGTCCTGGTGGCACATTCCCCCGTGCCCGTGGTAGCGCCCCAGGCCAACGCCTGGCCTGCCCGTCAGCCATACCAGCTTTTTCCGCTGGCGGCTTCCCCCAGCAGCCAACAGACCGCCTTCGCGGTTGGGTTGGTCCCTCCTCGAGGACCCGCCCAGGAGCCGGTCCGCAGCGAACAGACGCCCATGCCGGAGACGCTGCCCGCGCTGCGTGTTCTGGGACAGGCGGGCGCCACCTACATTGTTGCGGAGGGCCCCCAGGGTGTGTACCTCATCGACCAGCACGCCGCCCACGAGCGTGTCCGCTACGAGATCGTGCAGCAGCAGGTGAAGGAGCGCCAGGCCGATGTCCAGGGCCTCTTGGAGCCGCTGGCCGTGGAGCTTACCCCCGCCCAGCTTCACACGCTGGAGGAGTGGAAGTCCACCCTTGCTGGCTTCGGCTTCCAGGGAGAGGCTTTCGGCGAACGCGCCTATCTCCTTCGCGGCGTCCCGGCAGGGCTGCGGGATGCCGGCCCCGCTGCCCTGCTGTCGGAGGCGCTGGACCTGCTGGCGCTGGCCCAGGACCCGTCCCGCGCAGCCGACTCTCTCGCCGCCACCATTGCGTGTCACAGCGCCGTCCGCGCAGGCGACACGCTAAGCGTTCAGGAGATGACCGTACTGGTGCGCCAACTGGAAGCAACTCAGTCGCCCCACACGTGCCCGCATGGCAGGCCCACGATGTTGCACCTCAGCGCCTCCAGCCTTGAGCGGGAGTTCGGCAGGCGGTAGAGGCGGTCAGCCAACTAGTGCCTATCCTTGGGTCGTGTGCCCAACTGTGGGTGGTAGAATAGCTGCAAGTGGTCTACGAACAAGAACAGGCGTATTTCCCTCTGGAGGAAGCACATGGCGCAGAAGCTCTTCACCCTTCAGCTCCCAGATGAGCTCCTCGAAGTCCTTGGCTGGCCCGAATCAGAGATCCCTGCGCGTATTCGGGAGCTACTTGTCATGGAGCTATTGCGTCAGGACCGGCTTTCGGAATCCACAGCGGCAGAGCTTCTAGGACTCGACAGGTGGCAGCTTCTGGACCTCATGGGGAGATCACGGGTACCCGCAATCCAGATGAGTTCGCGGGAGATGAGGAGTGAGGTAGCAGGAGCCAGAAGGCAATCCCCGTAGTATGATCGTGGCCGATGCTGGACCACTCATTGCCTTAGCGCGCGTCGGCCAGCTAGGCCTTCTTCGCCAAGTTGCTGTCGAAGTGGCTATACCAGATGCGGTCTATCGCGAACTCATGACAGAAGTTCCTGGACGTCCAGGAAGTGCAGAGCTAGCGCAAGCCGCCTGGCTCCTCCGGCGGCAATCAACCCAACCTCTACCTGCCCCTGAATTGCACGAGGGCGAACGAGAAGCGATAGCCCTCGCCCGGCACTTGCGGCTCCCACTTCTCATAGATGAAAAGCGCGGCCGCCGTCTTGCCAGACGACTCCATTTGCAGGTATTTGGAACTCTGGGACTTCTTGCGGAGGCCAAACGCCAAGGAGTAGTTCAAGAAGTTAGGCCTGTTGTCGAAGGGCTCATTGCCTCTGGTTACTGGATTGCTCCTAAGACCGTGTCAGAATTCCTTACGCTTTCAGGAGAGTGACGCCAACAGGAAAGGGCAAGCACCCTGAGTAAATCAAGAGCTTGCCCCTTTGAGTTGCGTTCGTGACTTGGGCAGGAAGTCATGCCTGCCGAAAGATACTAATAGGTGCGTTAGTAAGTAGACTCGTCTGGTAGTGGGGTCGCGTGGTCCGCCTCTCCCTTGACGGGAGAGGCCGCTCCCGCCGCGACGATAGGAGCGGCGAGAGCGGGTGAGGGTGAAAAGTCTGCTTACTAACGACGTCCTTAGTAATCAAACCCAGGCCCTACTCATCATCCTTCCAGAAGCGCTCCTCCTGGAAGTCCAGGCCCAGGGCCTCGGTGCGCACCCGCGTATCCTCGATCATGCCGGGGTGGCCGCAGGCATAGACCAGCGTATCGCTGGCCTTCAGGCCGAGCTTCGCCACATATTTCTCAACGAGCGTGTTGACCCGGCCGGTCTCGCCCGTCCAGCTTACGTTGCGCGGGTCGTTGGGGCGGCTCACCGTGGGAATGAATGTGATGAAATCCGAATGCTTCTTCGCCAGTTCACCAAGCTCCTTGTCATAGGTGAACTCGTCCTTGTAGCTTGCGCCCATGAGGACAAAGAACCGGTGGCCCTTGCGGTTATCGTGCAGGTAGCTGCGCAGGATGCTGACGTAGGGCACAACGCCGGTCACGGTGGCAAGCATCAGGTGGTCCCGGTACTTGTCCTGCATGGTGAAAATGCCCTTGGCCCGGGGCCGCATGGTCACGCGGTCTCCAACGCGCAGCTTGTGGAGGATGGGCGTCAGGTTGCCATCGGGAGGGGGGACCAGCTCGATGAAAAGCTCCACCTCTGGCTCAAAGGGGCCGGAGGCGATAGAGTAGGCCCGCTCCAGCCCATCCACGCCGATGGTGCAGTATTGGCCGGGCTTGAAAGCGAACGGCGTTTGTGGCTTGAGCCACATGCGCCACAGGTCCTGGGTCACATCAATGCGCTTGCTAATCGTAGCTAAGGGCAACTTCGGGGGCGCTTTCGGCGTCGTCGTCATACTCCTCCAATCGGGGAACGAGTTACAGTCCTTCGCCTTTATTCTGACAGGAACCCGCCCCCTTGAAAAGGTGTGTTAAGGGGGCGCCCTCTAGTTTTCAGGGAAATTTCAGGTAGCCTTCTCCAGCCGCGCCGGCCTGACGGCCAGCAGCGGCGTCTTCGCCATCGGGTCAGGGTCCTCACTGGCCTGAAGGCGGACGGCCAACTCGCCGAAGAGCGTCGTTATGCCGATGACGCCGCGCAACTGGCCTTCGGCAATCGCCACCTTGCCGCGCAACCGTTCACGCGGTGTGACCACCTCAACCATGTCCCCTGCCTGAAGCCCCAACCCACTGGCATCCTCCGGGTGCACCTCCACGAGCTCGTCTCGCCGGATGTGGTTGACGCCTCCAACGCGCTCCAGCGTCATGTCTCGCTCCCGCTGGGCCAGGACACGGCCCGGCGCGAAGAGCAGCGGGAATTCCGGCGACGCGCGTTCGACGACCGGCGGAGGAAGGATGGGCATGAGCCTTGCCTTCCCACGGGGGAAGCCGCCGGCATACAGCACAGCCGCGCCGGGGGCGTCGGAAGCCGGGCAGGGCCATTGAAGCCCTCGTGACACCTTCTCCGAGTGCAAGAGCTGCGTGGGCAGCGGGTTTACGGGATCAGGCCTGAGCGTGTACACCATCTCCTGCACCAGCCGCTTATGAGAGATGCCGGCGTAGATGGGCGATACCG